>JANOXS010000127.1:0-20431 GCA_031418535.1 Hyphomicrobiales bacterium
ACTTACGAGGAATTTCTGGAATTGGCGAAGCGCTGAACGATAACGGCAAGGTTATCGTTACCGGCTGCCTAGGCGCCGAGCCAGAAGTCATCACCAATAAATACCCCAACGTGCTCGCCGTAACGGGTCCGCAGCATTACGAGGCGGTGATGGAAGCCGTGCATAAGGCATTGCCACCGATGCATGATCCGTATGTCGATTTGGTGCCCGCGCAAGGCATTCGCCTGACGCCGCGCCATTACGCCTATTTGAAAATCTCCGAAGGCTGCAACAATCGCTGCTCCTTCTGCATCATCCCATCGATCCGCGGCGATCTGGTTTCGCGCCCCATGGCGGCGGTTCTCTATGAGGCAGAACGCTTGGTAAAAGCGGGCGTGAAAGAACTTCTCGTCATCAGTCAAGATACATCGGCCTATGGCATGGATATTAAATATGCCGAGTCGAAATATAAAGGCCGCGAAGTGCGGGCCAAGTTTTATGATATGGCCAAGGAATTGGGCGATCTCGGCGCCTGGGTGCGGATGCATTATGTTTACCCTTACCCGCATGTCGATGATGTGATTCCTTTAATGGCTGAGGGCAAAATTCTGCCCTATCTGGATATCCCGTTCCAACATGCTTCACCCACAGTGCTGAAATCTATGCGCCGCCCAGCCAACCAAGAAAAGGTTCTGGATCGTTTGGCGAAGTGGCGCTCTATCTGTCCAGATATTGCCATCCGCTCTACGTTCATCGTGGGCTTTCCGGGCGAGACCGATGCCGATTTTGAATTCCTGCTCGACTGGATGAAAGAAGCCAAGCTAGAGCGTGTTGGCTGCTTTAAATATGAGCCTGTGTCTGGTGCCAAAGCGAATGACTTAGGCCTGCCCCAAGTGCCAGATGACGTGAAAGCCGAACGCTATGATCGCTTCATGGCAACCCAACAGTTGATTTCCGAAGCCGCCCTTCAATCCAAAGTCGGCCGCGTTATTGAAGTTCTGGTAGATGAAATTGACGACGAAAACGACGAAGCCATAGCTCGCAGCAAATGGGATGCACCGGAAATTGACGGCAACGTGTTCATCCCCGGAGCCACAGATTTAAAGCAAGGCGATATTGTTAAGGTGAAGATCGTCGAAGCCGAAGAATATGATTTGGTAGGCGAGCTGGTTTAAAATTATTCGCTGGCTTTAATTACTGCGTCAACCAAAGGGCTGGCCTTTGCACAAAACGCTGCGTTGTCGGCTTTGGCTTCATCTTCAGTTGAGGTCCAAAGAGCATCAAGATCATCCTGCGATAGGCCGCTCTTTTGTTCTGCGCGCTGAACAGCATCGCCCAATGCGCTCGATTGGCCACTGTCGAGTTTGGGTTCACACACTTTGCCAGCAACGCCAGCCGCATAGGCCTTTGTAAGCTCAGCAGATGCAGCCTGGGCCACAACTGCGCCAATGGTTAAAGCAGAAGCAAACAATACAGCGACGATCAAACGAGATTTCATGGTGTTCCCCAGTGTTAAGATAATGAAAGTTATATGGCGAAAGATCGTGACAGGTTGAGGGCTAGATTATGGCAGAAACTATCTGCGCTAAATAAGGTTAAGAAACAACAAGCTGCCATCAAAATCAATGCGGCGAAAAGCGCGGCGGGCTTGGGCCTCATCATCCTGGCCCCACGTGGCAATCTGAAAATCTTCTTCGATATGAGCAGCGGCCCAGCCTGTTTCGGCATCAAGTGCTTTGGCGGTCAACATCAAACCCAGCAAAGCTGAGCCCGTCAGAGTTGTTAAATTATGCGCTGCCGTCAGCTCAAAGTCGGATAAAGCACCGACATATTTTTCCACCGCCGCAATCGTTTCCGCAGTTTGCGCAGAATGCATAACACCTGAAACCATTTTGAAATCGGTGTTCATAGCGGCACGCGCCCAAGTAACCACAGGGTCCCAAGCTGCATTTTGCAGTTCAACCAGATTCGACGGCCCATCAGCCCTGTAACACACCATGTCAGAACCAGAAAATTCAACCACCTGCCCCGCCACAAATTTGCGCTCTCCGCCTGCGCGGTCAATTGCCGTGTTGGCCAATTTGGTAAGCGGCATTGCACCGGGATTGATAAAATCAACTTGCGCATTCCACTCTGCCGCAATCGCTTCAGCCAAGCCTTTCGACGGCAAAATTAATTTCGCTTTCATCGGCGTTTTCACCGAGCGACCATCAAGCGCGATGCCTAGCTCATCTGTCATTGTTGCCAACTTATAGAACTTCTTTGGCAAGGGCCGAACAATGCGGTCGCGCGAAAGCCGCTCCCAACGCTGGTCTTCAGTTTCAGTCATCAAAGCGTGTCTCATCGAAGCCAAGCTTCTTAAATGTTTGAACCATGTGGTCCGGCAGCGGTGCGGTAATATCAACAATGCCTTCACGCGGGTGAGGAAACACCACGCGCCGCGCATGAAGATGGAGTTTATTAGTGATGCCATCAGGCAACTCCAAATCACCGTTATATTTATTGTCGCCAAAAATCGGTGTGCCAATGTGTGATGTGTGGGCTCGCAATTGGTGTTGACGGCCCGTCAATGGCTTAAGTGAAAGCCAAGCCGCTCGTGCCTCAAATTTTCCAAGGACTGCATATTGCGTAACAGCGGATTGTTCGTCCTCTTCTTCACCAGCTTTAGAGGCCCGCATCCGGTCGCCATCTTCACTGCGGGCCTTAATCAAAGCCACATCAATTTTGCCTTGCGCAGGCGTTGGAATTCCTTTCACCACTGCCCAGTAAGTTTTCTTCACAATGCGTGTTGCAAAAAGCTTGCCCAAAGCTGCAGCCACAGCGCGGCGCTTGGCGATTACAATCACACCAGACGTGTCGCGGTCTAACCTGTGCACCAATAATGGACGCTCACCCAGTTCCTTGCCAAGCCCCATCAGTAAACCATCCAAATGTGTGTGGGTTTTGGTGCCGCCCTGCACGGCAAAACCTGCAGGCTTATTCAAAACAAATAAATCATTGTCTTCGTGGATGACCATCGAGGTGAAAAACTGCCGTTCATAAGGCGTGAGCGGAAGCACATCTTCCTTTGGCGTATCCGCCGGACGTTTATCAAACGCCAAGGGTGGCACCCGAATATCTTGGCCCGTGGCAAGCCGTGCATTTGCCTTCACCCGCCCGGCGCCAATCCGCACTTGTCCCGTGCGGGTGAGCTTATTCAAGTAAGCAAATGTCACTTGAGGAAAATGAATCTTGAACCAGCGATCAAGCCGCATTCCGTCTTCGTCGGCGGAAACTTCATAGCGTTTTACTTCCGCAGCCATCAGCCAAAAGCCTTTACGCCAACCATGACGGCAACGAGCGACAAAACAACTGAGACGACTGCATATAAAATAGCCAATGGCATCTGACCACGCTGCATCAACCCAAAAAAATCTAACGAAAACGCCGAGAAAGTTGTAAACCCGCCGAGCAAACCAGTGGTCAACAAAAGTCGCAAGTTTTCATTATCTGGAATTTTTTCGCGCAGCAAAGCAGTGACATAGCCCATGGCCATACAGCCAAGCACATTCACCATCAAAGTGGCCCATGGAAATTCTTGACCAAAAATGCGTGGCGCAACGAGATTGACACCATAACGTGCGGCAGAGCCCACAGCACCACCTATTGCCACCCAGACAAAACCCATCACAACCAACCCTTACGGCGGAAATAATAGAGCGGAAGAAGTGCCGACAAAATCATCAAACTAACAGCAACAGGATATCCATATTCCCATTGCAGCTCCGGCATCAGTTTGAAATTCATACCATACATGGAGGCAACTAATGTTGGCGGCAGGAACACGACGGAGGCGATGGAAAATATTTTGATAATGCCGTTTTGTTCAATCGAAATCATTCCCAAAACTGCATCCAGCAAAAAGCTGATTTTGCCAGTGAGATAGCCTGCATAATCCGACAATGAGAGAATATCACGTTGCACTATTTTAATGCGCGCTTTGTTCTCTCGTACTTCTTTTGTGATTTTCATCTGGTCGATCACGGCCTGCATATAGGCAGTCATCCGCGACAATGAAACAAGGCTTTCGCGCATCTTCGATGTGAAGTCGCCCTCTTCGCCCACCTTGCCTAGCAGCAATTCAAGATTTTTAGGTTTCTTCCGCTTCATGGTTTTTTGCGGGCGCAAAAAAGAAGTGTCAAAAACTTGCTTCGACGTTTCATCGACGATCGCACTGACGCGTTCCAAGTGATCAGCGCCGCGATCAACCACAGCCTCAATCAAGCTGATAAGCACACCCCACCCTGTCATGGCTGTGGTTTGAGGCTTCATGGCTTGTTTCACATAAACTGGAAATGCTTGCGGGTGATGATAACGAATGGTGACAAGTTGTTTGTCTTTAATAATAAACGTAACGGGCGACGATTCCGGCCGATCATCATCGCCGCGTCTAATCAAGTTGGCAGTCATGAAAGCAGCACCATCTTCTTGATAGAGCCGGGACGAAGCCTCAATTTCAGCAAGCTCGCCGCGGGTTGGGATATCGATCCCGAGAGCCGCCTCAACAGCAGACTCCTCAACATCAGTTGGCTCAACCAAGTCTATCCACACAGCAGCTGACAATAACTGCGGCGTGCACCCTTCCGGGTGTTCGATCAGATGGTCTTTCTCAGTTCCATAAACAGCAAGCATGAAGCCTGCTTAGCCGCCGCAAACACAGGTTCGCAAGGCCCTTGTTGCAATTCAGCTAAACCTGCTGACAATCGTGCTAGCTAAAGCCGCTGAAACGCCAGAAAGCACAGTGCCCCAAGCCAAATCAATCAAAGCTATTTTGGTTCCAAAGCCATTGATCACCGCAAGTGCAGTCAGGTCATAAGTGCCATAAGCAACTAAGCCTAAGCCAGCGCCCAACAGTAAGGCTTGCAATACCGAGCCCGAGGCCAATGCTGGCAATACCGCAAAATACATCAAGCCAGCAGCGTAAAGGAGATAAAACGCCACTGCCGCTTGGTAATTCACTTGCGAGCGAACCAGTGACCCCATTTCGGCGGCATAAGTAGATCTCGCGATCAGAGTAAGCCAAACCATATCAATGACGACAAACACAGAGAACGTTGCCAAATAAGTCGATACCATTTTCATTTTTCTTGCTCCTTTTTCATGATTGCGTTTTTTGCAAAACTTACATTGGGCGAAAGCGGCGGAGGCCGCGTCACCAGTTTCATGCCTTTGACCCAGAGTTTAAGGGCTTCCCAATGAATGCCTGCCACCACCTTTAAAGGCATCAATGGCAAACTGAAAAACGAACGCAAGAGTGCAAGATCAGTCAGCGAACGCCTTTCGCCAGAAAACCAAGCCAACAAAACCGGCTTTCCTGCCACTCGTAATGTGATGCCAAGTTTAAGCTCTTCGCCAGGAGACTGGACCGAAAAATCATATTCGCCTTCAACGGCATTAAACGGCGACACATAAAATTTCTTGGCATGACTCTGTTGGCCGTTATGATCGATCGGGATCACATATGAATGCCGCCCACCAAACGTATTGCTCACCTCATAAATCATCACTGCAAGACGCTCAGCATCGTCATAGCAATAATAAGTGGTGAGCGGATTGAACACACGACCCAACACGGCTGGATAACACAACATAAAAATGCGTTTCACACCACCTGCACGAGGAGAAGACTTTATCAATCCCCAAACATGTTCAGAGATTGACTTGCCATCGCGCTCACCAAATTTTTTGTCCGCGATGCTAAAAAGATTAAATCGATTGTAGCTCAGGAGTTTGAACCGCCGATTGAGGCTGGATAATTCGTCTACATCGATAAAGAGATCATAAACCCTGTAATGCAATTCATGCTTCACTGGAGCAATTCGTCGGTGCCCAACATCCCCCACATAAAGGCAGGATTGCAATTGGCTCATTCCGCCGCCTCAAGAAAATGTGGGCGCTGTGTGTCTGATATGGGTTTGACCGAAATTCGAGCACTTTCATCAACCACCGACCATGGGCGTTTCATGTTGCCCAATTGCTCCGCCACAGCAAGGCCAGCTTGCAAACCGTCTTCATGGAAGCCCGCACCAAAATGCGCGCCGCAAAACCAAGTTTTATTTTGGCCTTGAATATCCCAAAGATTAAGCTGGGCCGCGCGCGTTTGTGGGTTAAAAATTGGATGTTGATAAGTAACTTCAGCTTTTATTGTTTGCGCTGCAGGTAAGCGCCGTGCGTTAAGTGACACAAACAGATTGGTTTTCGTCTGCAGCGGCTGCAAACTGTTCATCCAATACGTAACGCAAGCTCGATCACTGTCGGCACCGTTTTCAGACACATAATTCCAACTCGACCACAACCGCTTGCGCTTTGGCATAAAACTTTCGTCGCTGTGAAGCAGCACATGGTTGGTGGAGTATTTAAAAGGCGAGAGGTTTTCGACTTCCGCCGAAGATGGCTGGCTCAACATGGCCAAAGCCGTGTCGGCGTGAGTGGCAATCACAACTTCGTCAAACCGTTCCGAAAACCCATGACTACCCCGTAGCAAAACACTCTGACCACTGCGATCAACGGAATGAATGGGACAATTGAGAATGGTCCGCATCCGACTATCTTCAATAATTTTTTTCACATAATTCTGCGAGCCACCCACAACAGTGCGCCATTGCGGACGGTTCACGAAGTTCAACAGACCGTGGTTTTCAAAAAACCGTAAAAATGCGCGGGCCGGATATTGCAGCATTTGCGATGGTTCGGAGGACCAGATGGCCGCGGCCACGGGCAGCAAATGCAAATCCAAAAAATCTTGGCTGAATTTCTCTTCGACCAAATATTGCTGCAACGTCATGTCTTCCGACACATCGTCCACATTCAGTGCAGCACTTCGAAAGAAACGCACCAAATCAGCCATCATCCGCCAATGTTTTGGCCGCAATAAATTACCTGCATGGCCAAACAGCGCCGAGATACCTGCCCCTGAATATTCATAACTACCGCTGTCGAGCGAAACGCCAAAACCCATGCTGGCAGCGGCCGTAGGCACGTTCAAATAATTCAAATGGCTCCGCAGATTTGGGTAGGTTTGGTCGTTATAAACAATAAACCCCGTATCAACTTTAATCTGACCTTCTGGTACGGCGCATTGCACCGTATTGGAGTGGCCGCCAAGATACGACCCTGCTTCGATCAACGTGACGTTATGTTGTTGTGATAAGAGCCACCCAGCCGAAAGCCCTGATATGCCCGAACCTATAACTGCTATATTCCGGGCGTGCATGAGTGGACTTTCGATTGTTATGATTTATATTTACGAGAATTGTGCAGTGTTGGTTCACTGCGCACGCCTCAGCATAGGTTGATCTTTGACATTCCACGCTGCGTAGCACAGGTAAGTCTGACAATTGAAAGTAAATTAATGACATTATTTCCATGGAAAGTCGTTTGGGTTACTGGCGCATCGACCGGCATAGGCCGTGAAATTGCATTGCAACTCGCTGCTTCGGGAGTGCAGGTCGCTGCATCAGCACGCAGCGCCGATAAGCTCGCAAATCTTGGGAGCGGTATTGTCGCCTATCCTGTAGACGTAACGGACGTCGAAGCCCTCAAACTCACAGTCGCAAAAATTGAACGTGAGCTTGGCCCAATTGATTTAACAATTTGGGGTGCAGGAACTTATGAAGCCGTTGAGGCCACGGAAATTGACCCCGCCAAATTCGCCCATATGTTGAACACCAATTATATGGGTGTTGTAAATTGCATTAGCGCTATGTTGCCAGTTATGTTGGCCAGAGGATCTGGCCACATGTCTTGGATTGCATCAGTTTCAGGTTATCGTGGCTTGCCAAAAGCCGCTGCATATGGCCCCACAAAAGCGGCCCTTATCAACCTTGCCGAATGCCTGAAGCCTGAACTTGCTTTAAAAAGAATCGTAGTAAGTATTATCAACCCGGGTTTCGTTGAAACGCCCATGACCTCTAAAAATGATTTTCCGATGCCGTTTTTAATGAAACCGAAAGACGCAGCACGGCGCACCATTGCGGGCCTTGCCAAAGGTAAATTCGAAATCGCTTACCCCACGCGCTTTGTGGCAATCCTTAAATTCATGCGGATATTGCCTTATAGTTTGTATTTCTGGCTGGTAACTAAAACGACTTTAAAATAGACGTGGCCTATGACTCTTGCGCCACTTCTTGCCGCCCCTCCGGTTGTTCAAATTCATGCCATCGCGGCATTTGTGGCTATTGCTTTGGGCGGAGTTCAACTCACCTTGCGCAAAGGCAACACCCGCCACCGTTTTTTTGGCTTCGCGTGGGCCAGTTTAATGACGCTAATCGCATTCAGCAGTTTTTTCATCCACACCATCAGAACTTGGGGGCCATTCAGCCCCATTCATCTGCTTTCTCTGGTTGTGTTTCTGCTAATGCCGCTTTACGCTTGGCAAGCTCGCAACCGGCACATGCAAGGACACGGCAGAAAAATGACGGTGCTCTTCATTCTTGCACTCATTCTCACAGGCTTTTTCACCCTGTGGCCGGGCCGCATTATGCACGCAGTAATTTTCGGTTCTTGATGTTTGGTGAAGCTTGGGCGATACCCCACCCATGTTAAAACCCATTCATATCATCGGCGGCGGCATGGCAGGTTCTGAAGCTGCTTGGCAAGTTGCCCAAGCTGGCGTTTCGGTCGTTCTTCATGAGATGCGCGGCCTTACCAAGACTGATGTTCATCAGACTGATGATTTGGCCGAGCTGGTGTGTTCAAATTCATTTCGCAGCGACGATAAAGATAACAACGCGGTGGGGTTGTTGCACGAGGAAATGCGCAAAGCCAGTTCATTGATCATGGCCGTCGCAGAACGACACAAAGTTCCAGCCGGCGGCGCATTGGCCGTGGACCGTGAAGGTTTTGCGCGTGAAATCACCAACCGCGTTAAGTCCCATCCATTGATCACGATTGAGCGCGGAGAAATCACAGCGTTGCCGCCCGCTGACTGGGACAGTGTAATCATCGCTACGGGCCCGCTCACATCGCCTGCCCTCGCCGCTGAAGTTCAAAAGCTTACGGGCGAAGACGGGCTGGCATTCTTCGATGCTATTGCCCCCATCATTCACCGCGAATCTATAGATATGGACAAAGCGTGGTTTCAATCGCGCTACGACAAAGTAGGCCCCGGCGGCAACGGTAAAGACTATATCAACTGCCCGATGGATAAGACGCAATATGAAGCCTTCATCGACGCTCTTATCACAGGCGAGAAGACTGACTTCAAAGAATGGGAAAAATCGACACCCTATTTTGATGGCTGCTTGCCTATTGAAGTGATGGCCGAGCGTGGGCCTGAAACCTTGCGCCATGGCCCGATGAAACCCATGGGATTGACTAACGCTCATAACCCCACTGTCAAAGCCTATGCTGTGGTGCAGCTCCGCCAAGATAATGCGCTCGGCACATTGTACAATATTGTGGGCTTCCAAACCAAATTGAAATACGCCGAACAGGTTAGGGTTTTCCAGACGATCCCGGGTTTGGAAAACGCCGAATTTGCCCGGTTGGGTGGCTTGCACCGAAACACTTTTATCAACAGTCCCAAACTGTTAGATGATCAACTTCGCTTAAAATCTCAACCACGATTGCGCTTTGCTGGTCAGATTACTGGGGTTGAAGGCTACGTGGAAAGTGCCGCTATGGGCTTAATGGCAGGCCGTGCTGCCGCCGCCGAACGCCTTGGCAAAATCTTTACAGCGCCTCCGCCCACCACCGCCCATGGCGCGCTGATCAACCACATTACCGGTGGTCACATTGCAGCAACCGACGGCAAAAACCAATTATTCCAACCCATGAATATCAATTTCGGCCTAATGCCACCACCCGTGGTGCCAGAGAAGATCGATGGCGTTCGCTTAAGCTTTAAAGACAAAGGTGCCGCCAGAAAACGCGCTTATACTTCGCGAGCAATGGCAGACTTTATGGCTTGGCTTGGCGATTAAAAACTCTCGGTTTTTGCCGACGACCACAAAACCCATTGTTTGCGCCACTGTGAAATTTCTGCACCATTGCGCAAAACTGCAGTGCCCTGTTTAGCCAGCGTATTCAAATAAGGCTCAGTCAGAGCCACATGTAAAAATGCCGGTTGGGCCAAAGGCTTAATGGTCCAAGCCATCTTGCGGGCCTCATGCAACCGCGCCCTCGCCTTTTCACGAAGCTCTGCCAGCACAATTCCAAGTGCAGCCTCATGGTCGCGGCTAGATAAATTATGCGGCTCTAGGTCGCGCGCATTCAAAACGTCCAGCGGGATAAAACATTGCTGGCGGCGTTGATGCAAGGGCAAGGACCGCAGTAAACCCGCCATGCCATAAGCCACACCTGCGAGGCCCGATACTTCTGCATTTTCCAATCCGTCATGGCCAGCCAGAATGAGAGAAGCCAGTTGAATAAGTGCTGAACTTGTTTCACCAAGATAGCCCTCCAAATCAACCAGTTTTGGCATGGCATCAGAATAGAAATCGAACACATGCGCTGTCACTAGATTTTTCAAAGCATGTTTTGGCAAATCTGCTGTCTTAATCGCCCGCGCCAGAGCAATGGCCACAGGATGCTCTTGCACATCCAGATGATAAATTGAGTCTAATGTGTCTTGCCACCACTGCAACCGAATTTCGCCCAAACTCGGTTCAGTCACTGCATCACGAATGCGGGTTATTTCAGCGTTGAACGCATAGAGCGCAAAAAGATCAGCACGCTTTTCTTCAGGAGCAAACAACCCTGCCAAATAGCGATCACGATCGGCACTGCGCACCAAATCAAAACAGTGTTGATCTTCCAGGTTCATGGGCCAGCCTTTTCCACGGCAACAAAAGCCGCCGCCAATCTACGCCCTTCAGCCAACATCACGTTATAGGTGTGCACAGCCGAACTGGTACTCATAAAATCAAGACTGAGGCCAGTGTCGGCAAAAAGCTTCAACACATTTTTCGGGGGGCGCACCATATCCACGCCAGTACCAAGAAGGACAAAATCTATTTGATCTTTTTCATGAACAACAAGCGAAAAATTGTCTGGCGTTAAAACGCCTGAAACATTCCATGCCCGCATTCCGCTGGGGGTAACCAACAGAGATCCTAGATGCGAATGATCTCCAAACCGAAAACCGCCATTGCCAAATGAGGCAATGGCAGAAACTTGCGGCAAAAACTTCACTGTACGCCGCTGCCGGCCTTCGGCATTTCGCGTTTGGTGCCCAACAAAATCAAAACGGGAGATGCAATGAAGATCGAGCTGTAAGTGCCCACAACAACGCCCCAGATCATTGCAAAGGTAAAGCCACGAATGACTTCGCCTCCAAACACATACAGCGCAATCAACGCCATCATGGTGGCAACTGACGTGAGAATAGTACGCGGCAGAACCGAGTTGATTGAGAAATCGATCAAATCGGCCAAAGGCATGGACTTATACTTGCGCAAATATTCACGAATTCGGTCAAACACCACAACGGTGTCATTGAGCGAATAACCAATGATGGTCAGAATGGCTGCGATGATCGAAAGGTTAAATTCAAGACCGATTAAACAAAACAAACCAATTGAAAGTGTAACGTCATGCAGCAAGGACAGAATCGCACCAACTGCAAACTGCCATTCAAACCGCGCCCATAAATATATCATCACAAACAAAAGCGACAACATCACTGCTGCAGTTGCTTGCTGCGTCAACTCTTCTGAAACTTTGGGGCCCACTGTTTCGGTGCTGCGCACTTCCACATCTTTGCCCAATGTTTCCTTTACTTTGGCTTGTGCGGCTTGCTCTGCCTGATCATTGCCTTGGGATGTCAGACGAATGAGCACATCGGATGGCCCACCAAATTGCTGTAACTCTACGCCGCCAAGACCAAGCCCATTGAGTTCGGTGCGCAGTTCATCAATTTTCGCAGGGCCATTCAAGGTTCGAATAGTCAGAACCGTACCACCTTTAAAATCAATGCCGTAATTGAGTCCGACTGTTGCAAACAACAAAATTGATGCCGCGCATAAAATGCCGGACATAAAAAAGCCAAAGCGGCTGAGCCGCATGAACAGATATTTGGTGTCGTCTGGAATGAGACGAATAGGTTTCCAGGCCATTAGAGGTTAATCTCCTTGGGACGGTTCTTCTTCACCCACATCGCCACAAAAAAGCGCGTCATAGTGAAAGCCGTAAATAGGGTTGTAACAATGCCAACAGCCAATGTGACCGCAAAGCCGCGAATGGGTCCGGAGCCCACGCCAAACAAAACAACGGCCGCAATCAATGTTGTCACGTTAGCGTCAAACACCGTGGCGAACGCCGCTTTAAATCCGGTCTCAATAGATCCCATGGCCGTTCGCCCGCTTCGCCATTCTTCGCGGATGCGCTCATAAATCAAAACGTTCGAGTCAACAGCCATGCCGAGCGTCAACACAATACCCGCGATGCCAGGCAATGTAAGCGTGAAACCAAACAGGCTCATGATGGCAACCAGCATCAGCAGGTTGATAATCAAAGCCAAATTGGCAATGGCTCCAAACAAGCCGTAAGGCAACATCATAAAGGCCATGACCATGACGAGACCAACCAAAGCCGCCGTTAAACCAGCCTTGATTGAATCGGCACCAAGGCTTGGCCCCACAGTGCGCTCTTCCACAATGGTCAGCTTTGCAGGCAAAGCGCCAGAGCGCAGAACGATGGCCAATGTGTTCGTTTCATCAATCGAGAAATTACCGGAGATTTGACCAGATCCACCAAGAATTGCACTGCGAATAACCGGAGCAGATTGCACCACATCATCCAATACAATTGCAAAGGGCTTGTCGATATTTGCTTGGGTTAATTTACCAAACAACACGGCACCCTTTTGATTGAAACTGAAATTCACAATGGGTTCGTTGTTCTGACCAAAGCCGCCTGTGGCATCACTCAAATTTGCGCCATCCACTGATGCACGGCTGGAGGTCTGCACCCACATTTGCGGCAAGGTTTTAAGCTGCGCGTCCGTTGCCTCAACGCCCTTTGCAAGCGAGGCTTTCAAACGATCGACATCTTGTTTTTGCGGAACTGACTTACAGTCCGGTGGAACAATTGCACTGGCGCTTGAAGGCTGCTCATTGCACAACAAGTTAAATGTAAGCTTGCCTGTGCCATTCACCAAGCTTTTCCAACGATCAGGGTCTTGCACACCCGGCAACTGAATCACAATCCGGTCCTTGCCCTGTTGCTGAATAATGGGCTCAGTGGTGCCGGTGCCGTTGATCCGGTTTTCCATAATTTTCAGCGTAGTCTTGATCGCCGCTGAAATTTTGGCGTCAAAGCCAGTTGGATCAAATGCGAACGTAAATTTCTGATCAACTTGGGTTAGTTTGTAAAGATTAACTTGGCTTCCGGTAGATAAAAGCCCTGAATTCAGGGGCTGCAATAATTTCGTAAGCTCAACCTTGGCCCGCTCAACATCTTCCGAATTTTTGATAACGACCACAACACCGTCTTCAGTCTTGCTTACTTCGCTGTAAAAAATCCGAGGCTTTGGCTCGCTGAGCGTAGTGCGCACGTCACTCAGCAATTGTTGCTTTAAGTTGGTAGTCAAATCCTTCTGATCGACTTCCATCAGAATGTTAGATCCGCCTTGCAAATCCAAACCCAATGTCAAAGGATGAAGGCCCATGCGGGCCGCCATGAAATCTTTGCCTGTGGTGGACAGCACATTGGGCAGCGCCAAAAGTGCCGCCACCAAAACCGAAGCCAAGATCGCAGCGATCTTCCAGCGGGAATAATGAAACATCAGGCTAAAACCTTATTTCTTTTTTGATTTCGGTACGGCGGGCACATCAGCGGCCATCGGCTCGCTCTTGCTCGGCACATCGGCAATGCCTTGACGCAAGACGCGCACTTTAACATTTTCACCAACTTCAACTAAAAGTTCCCTGTCATCAACCACACGAACTACTTTTCCAATGAGGCCACCATGGGTGATCACTGTGTCACCGCGCGAAATAGTCGAAAGCAAATTCTGTTGCTCTTTGGCTTTGCGTTGCTGCGGGCGGATCATCAGAAAATAGAAAACACCCATAATAGCAACCATCGGCAACATCATGCCAAGAATGCCGCCCGGGCCAAACACATCGGCTGCGGGTGCCGCTTGTGCAAATAACAGTGGTGTAAACATAAAATACTCCTGCGCTGGCTACCAGCAAATGCCGTGAAACAAAACTTGCGCGGAATATAGCGATGGATTAGGCCATTGCAACCTTATTGGGTGAGAAAAATAAATGTCAAAGAACCTTGAAATATCGACATTAAAGCGCATAGCCGATGCGCTGGAGCGCATGTCGCCGCCCCCACCTGCGGCCCCTAATTTCAAAAAGACTGATGCTTTCGTGTGGTCAAGTGCAATTGCAAGCTTGGAGCCTGTGCTAAAAGTAAACCGAGTTGACCTCGCACTTTTGCAGGGCGTTGATAATTCCCGCGACACGCTTTTGGAAAATACGCGGCGTTTTGCAAAGGGCCTGCCCGCTAACAACGCGCTGCTCTGGGGCGCGCGCGGCATGGGCAAATCATCATTGGTCAAAGCGGCTCACCGCACAGTGGCGGAGGAAACCAAAGGCATTTTGAAAATCGTAGAAATTCACCGCGAGGACATTGAGAGCTTACCCGCACTCATGGCCCTCGTACGCCAAAACGCAAAATTCCGCTTCATCATTTTCTGTGATGACTTGTCTTTCGATGCTGATGATACTTCCTACAAGTCTTTGAAAGCAGCCTTAGACGGTGGTTTGGAAGGCCGCCCGGCAAACGCAATATTTTATGCCACCAGCAACCGCAGGCATTTGCTGCCGCGCGATATGATAGAGAACGAACGCTCTACGGCCATCAATCCTTCTGAGGCTGTGCAAGAAAAAGTTTCCCTTTCAGATCGTTTTGGCTTGTGGCTAGGGTTCCACCATTGCAGCCAAGACGAATTTTTCGCAATGATCGATGGCTATGCCAAACACTACAAATTGAAAATTAAAACCGACGCCTTGCACGCTGCGGCCATTGAATGGTCAGTCACCCGTGGCGCAAGGTCAGGCCGCGTGGCGTGGCAATTCATTCAAGAATTGGCTGGCCGCTTGGGGCAGCGTTTAGACGCATAGGCCCAAATGCAGAATCAAAGTAGTTTGCTCGCAGGTAAATACTGGGGTGACTGATGGTTCAAATTTTCTCGCTACATAAAACAATGTGGTCGGTTACGACCTTGTTGTTTTTCTCGTGTGCTTCGATATCGCTGGCCCAAGAACCCGTTGGACCTTTTCACCCAATGGATGCGCTTACGCCAGCCGAAATAACCACAACGGTGAAACTTCTGAAAGCTGCCGGCGATGTTGATGACAATACCAGTTATCCTGCCATCACACTTTTGGAAGCAGATAAACAAACAATCCGCAGTTGGAAAGAAGGCGATGCATTCACGCGCAGCGCCTTTGCCGTTTTGCGAAAAAATGGCGAGACTTTCGAGGCGACAATCGACCTGACGAATAACAAGGTCACTTCACTCACGCCAAAGCCCGGCGCTCAACCCATGATTATGGACCAAGAATGGGCCTTTGCCCGGGACAAATTTACAGCCGACCCGCGTTATAAAGCGGCCCTCGAAAAGCGCGGCATTAAAGATGCTAAAAGTGTTTTCTGCACGCCAAACTCAGCTGGCACATTTCCGGGTGACGGCCTTGAAAAGCGGCGCATCCTAAAAGTGCCATGCTTCAGCAGCAAAGACAAAGCAGCGCCCAATCTTGCAAGGCCCATTGAAGGCTTGATGGGAATAGTTGATTCTGAATCTGGCGAAATGTTGGATGTGTTGGACCGCGAAGTGGTTGATTTGCCACCAATGCCAAATGACTATGGCGATGGTTTGCCAAAGCCAGAAGCCGAAACCAAACCGATAGCTTTGGTAGCACCTGATGGCCCCAACATTGAACTGAATGGCAATCTTGAGATTAAATGGAACCATTGGTCGATGCACGCGCGCGCCGACAAACGCGCTGGACTGATATTATCGCTTGTCAGATTCGAGGACGGCAAAAAACTGCGCGACATTGCCTATCAGATGAACGTCTCCGAAATGTTTGTGCCCTATATGAGCCCCGACCCCACATGGAGTTACCGTACCTTTATGGACGCAGGCGAATTTGGGCTGGGTTATTTAATCTCATCGCTTAAACCAAATGTCGATTGCCCAGCCACCGCCATTTTCACGGATCTCACCTTCCCTAATGACGTGGGCGGCACTTACACACGACCACAAGCATTGTGCATTTTTGAACGCAGCACGGGCGACCCCGCATGGCGGCATTATTCTGGTGGCCGCAAAACAGTCACAGGTGTCGCCCAAACCGAACTTGTGGTGCGCCACATTCCCACCCTGGGCAATTATGATTATGTGGTGGATTATGTTTTCTCGCCTCAAGGCAACATAACGTTGCGCGTAGGTGCCACTGGTTTTGACGCAATCAAATCAACCGCCGCTAAGGACATGGACAGCCCCGAAGCTTTGGCTGACACAGCATATGGAACTTTGATTGCGCCCTACACTGTTGGCATAAATCACGATCACTATTTCAGCTTCCGTTTGGACCTCGATATTGATGGCCCACAAAATGCACTGCTGCGCGATGCCTTTGTGCCGTCAGCAATTCCAGGCCCCAATGCGCGCAAATCTCTGTGGACTTTAAAAACCGGGCGCTACACCAAAGAAGGCCCCATCGTCCCAGATCATATGGCAACGGGCGGCGAAACCTGGCGCATTGCCAACCAAAATGAAAAGACCGGATTAAAATTTAATCCGAGCTATTGGATACAAACTCACCACCAAGCAACCTCGGTGCTGGATGCCGCTGACCCTCCACAAATGCGGGCTGGCTTTTCCGCGCAGACACTCTGGGTCAGCAAATTCCGGCCAGATCAAAAATGGGCCGCAGGCCTTTATCCTAATCTCTCGACCAAAGATGAAGGCGTCCCGGCTTTTGTGTCCAAAGCCGAGTCCATCACCAATGAGGATTTGGTGTTGTGGTACACCATGGGGTTTCGACATGCCCCGCGCCCAGAGGATTTTCCAATCCTTCCAACCTTCTGGCACGAGGTGACATTACGTCCTGCTTTTTTCTTTGACATGGACCCGTCAATGACCTTCAATCCCGGTCAACTCAAGTTCAAGGAATAAGCAAATGAAACTTCACGGTGCTAACAATTCACCCTATGTGCGCATGTGCATGGTAACTGCTCTTGAAGTGGGCTTAGGACTTCGCGTGCAGCTTGTGGCTGGCGATTTGACATTCGTAAAAGCTGATCCAAAATTAGAAAAGCTTTCGGCACTTGGCAAAATTCCAATTCTTGAAACCGATCATGGCCACCCGTTGCATGATAGCCGTGTGATCATGGAATATCTGTGTCATGTGGCGGGCAATAAAGCGCTTCTACCTGATGATGGCGTCGAACATTTTCGCGTCTTAACATTGTTAGCTTTGGCGCAAGGTTTGTCTGATGCCGCCGTGGGTTTGCGAGTAGAAACCGCAAACCGCCCCAAAGGCCTGCAATGGCCAGAACTTGAAGCGCGTCTGAAATCGCGTATGGAGACCTGCGTCGATGAACTCGAAATAAACTGGCAAAAGGATTTGAGAGAGGTCACTTTGGGCAGCATCGCCACGGCCTGCACATTGGCCTATATCGACTATCGCCATGGTTGGTTCAACTGGCGAAAAGACCATTCAAACTTGGCTCATTTCCTCAACACATTTAACGCGAGGGACAGCATGATCTTTGCTGCATTGCCTGCACAATGAATTTTGACGTCATTATATCTGGTGCCGGGCCAGCAGGTCTTACTGCGGCAATTTTGATTGCGAAAGACGGTGTAAGAACAGCAATAATTTCACCGACCGCAAATGATGATCCGCGCACCACGGCCCTCATGCACCCATCCATGCAGCTGTTGAAGTTCATGGACGTGTGGACCGACGAACTCAAATCCAGTTGCGCGCCGCTCAAACAACTTCATTTGATCGACGACACCGGAAATCTCATAACAGCCCCCACACTCGCATTCCGCGCCGACGAGTTGGATCTCGCTGAGTTCGGGTGGAACGTACCGCTCGCCAAACTCGTTCCTGTTTTAAAGCAACGTGCCCAAGATCTCGGCGTCACATTTATCGCTGATGAAAGCAAATCGGCAGAGGCATTCTCAGATCACATTAGCGTTCAGACTTCCAAGGGCGAGGCCTACACAGCGAAACTATTAATCGCAGCTGACGGCGCATCGTCGCCGGTGCGAAAATCGCTGGGTTTTACAACTGAGTCGTGGAGCTTTGATCAGTCAGCCTTGGCCACAAGTTTTGCCCACACAGCCACTCATCAATCCGTCTCTACAGAATTTCATAAAGCTGCTGGCCCATTCACCACTGTGCCCCTGCCGGGCAACCGTTCTAGTCTCGTGTGGATGGACCGCCCCGCCCGCATAGCCACCTTACATGACTTGAGCGATGCCGAACTGGCAATCGAAATACAGCTTGAGACCAAAGGCAAACTTGGCCGCGTTTCCGAAATCGGCCCGCGTAAAATTTTCCCGATGTCTGGCCAACGCGCCACAAGCTTTGCTGACAATCGGTGCATGATTGTGGGAGAAGCTGCACATGTGCTGCCCCCCATAGGAGCGCAAGGGCTCAATCTTTCGTTGCGCGATGCCGCACAAGCTGCCGATTTGATCGTGGGTGATGAAGATCCCGGCGCTCCATCCATCCTCAAAGATTATAATAACTTGCGCCGTGCCGATGTCGTGCCGCGCCAGCAAATTGTAAATCTAATGAACACATCACTGCTGTCCAATTTCCCAGCTTTGGCTGTGGCGCGGGCAGCAGGCTTAGGTGCGATTGCAAATATCGGAGTTTTGCGCAAATTGGCGATGCAACAAGGCTTGGCCCCAGCAGCCAATTTACCCTTTGCCATGCGAGGATAAGTCACTTGCCAATCACCTGTATAATTGGCAATTTAGCACCATGCGCTACATGAACGAAGCAAAATTCCAAATCGGTCAAATTGTTCGCCACCGTTTGTTTTCATTTCGCGGGGTGATTTTTGATGTTGATCCACAATTCAACAACACCGAAGAATGGTATAACTCCATTCCCGCTGAAGCCCGCCCACGCAAAGACCAACCCTATTATCACCTGCTCGCCGAAAACGACGAAACAGAATATGTGGCCTATGTGTCTGAGCAAAATTTGCTAGAAGACGAAACCCGCGAACCCGTGCGCCATCCACAAGTGCGCGACTACTTCGCCGGATTTGATACCAAGAAAAAACAATACAAGTTACGCGAAAAAAGAGCGCATTGATGTGGTGACAACAGCTTTTTCAGTCGCCACCACATTCAAAAATTAAGCGCCTTTGAAAACGCAGGCCAGCGCCAGCACAACATAAGCAACAGCCATAATCCACACCGATGCCAAAGGCAGGCTGGGAATAATGCCAAGTGCCGCCAAGGCAGCGATGGCGGCAATAATAACAGAAATTATAAAAACAAAAAATGTTGGTGCACTTAAACGCATGATTCTTCTCCTTTGATGCACTGTCAACAATAGCGAAAACTAAGGCTTCACCTAGCAATCATTCAAGGCCGTGGAGAAGCTGGTTTATTCTACCGTCACACTTTTCGCCAAGTTCCGCGGTTGGTCCACGTCTGTGCCAATGAACACAGCGGCATGATAGGCCAGCAGTTGCACAGGAATGGCATACATCAGTGGACTGATGAACGGATGTGCCACGGGCACGCGAATATGGCGGAAAGTTTTATGCGCATTGTCTTGGTGACTGTGATCATCCGTGATCAAGACAATTTTGCCACCCCGCGCCGCCACTTCTTCCATATTTGATATGGTTTTTTCATAAAGCTCATCACGCGGCGCAATCACAATCACCGGAACATGTTCATCCACCAAAGCAATCGGACCATGCTTTAATTCGCCAGCAGCATAACCCTCCGCATGAATGTATGAAATTTCTTTCAGCTTCAATGCACCTTCAAGCGCCAACGGGTAATTGATGCCCCGACCTAAAAACAATACATCCCGCGCCTTCGAAATTTCATGGGCAACGGCTGCTATGTTTTTTTCTTCTTTCAGAATTTCAGTCATATGACGCGGTGCTTCAATCAGTGCCGTCACATATTCGCGTTCTAAGTCTGGCGATAACGTTCCGCGCAACTTGCCAGCCAGCAATGCCAAACATGCCAATGCCGCAAGTTGACAGGTGAAGGCCTTTGTCGAAGCCACGCCAATTTCTGGCCCCGCATAAGTGCGCAACACCAATTCAGATTCGCGCGCAATTGTGGATTCTGGCACGTTTATAATTGCAATCGTGTGCTGTCCTTGTGACTTGCAATAACGCAGCGCCGCCAGCGTATCGGCTGTTTCACCGGACTGCGAAATAAAAATCGCCACAC
>JANOXS010000128.1:0-1734 GCA_031418535.1 Hyphomicrobiales bacterium
GTCAAAGGCTTGTTCAAATTTCGTTCGGTCTAAATTTGAAGCACCAATCTGCCGGGCAATTGCGCTGATCACCGCAAACATATTTTTAGCGCGATGTTTAAGCTCAACCACAAATAATTCGGCACGGTCGGCTCGGTTTGCTGCGGATTGATCAAGCACCGATATTACAGTTGCGCTGGGCAGGGGACCGACACTGAACGGATTGATCCCGATTTCAACGGGGATTGTAAAACCCGTTTTGTGACGTGCTGACAAATGCCTTCCTTCGCCCATGGGGCGGCGGCTTGGCGCTTTGGCGAAATTTTCGCGAAGTAAACGATGGTTGAATTGCATAGCGTCAGGAACAAGAATTTCAACTTTTTGTCCGACCAATTGTTCTTTTGAATAGCCGAATAGCTGTTCTGCGGCTGTGTTTATGTGCAGAACAAATCCACTGAGATCAATCACGAGCATTGCGACTGGCGCATAATCAAGAAATTGCTGTGCGACAGCTAATGCTAAATCTGCTTCTTGAGGTGATATAGTTTCGTCAGCCGGTTCCATTCTAAAATACTCCCACTCACAATCAACGAAATGCGATTTTCTCACATGGTTAGATGGGGCACATTCGGCGTCTTCGCCTGCAAGTATAAACCATAAATCTCGAAACGCAGCTGAATTAAAAAATGTATGACGTGGCAAGAGTAAAGTCGCTTGACGAGGTTGTGAGAACAATACAGATTTGACTGAGTTGCAAGGTCGTTACTGGGGGAATTTATAATGAAAACCAAGTTCGTTTCGACTGTTGTTATCGCCATCGCGGTGATGATTGCTGCGCCTGCATTTGCAAAGACGGCAGGTGGAAAAGGTAAGGGTGTGTTTTGCACGCAAGGCGGGGATAATATTTTTATTCCGGCTGCTCATTTTAGTGCCAAAGTTCGGGCCAGTATGCGCAAAGGTCAAAAGGTTAAAGTCAACCTATCGGGTTATGGTCCGATCAGCTGCTTGGTGTATTAGCCTTTTAGATCGGCGCGCAATCTTGCCAGTGCTGTTGGTAATTGGCTTTCAAAACGCATGTGCTTGCCAGTGACAGGGTGATCAAACCCCAACACTGTGGCGTGAAGGGCTTGGCCTCTCAAATAGGATAGGCTGAGGGCCGCTGCTTCGCTGAGTTTTGATTTAGAGGCTTTGAATCCGCCACCATAAACGCTGTCGCCCATCAGCGGTTGGCCGATATGGGCCATGTGCACGCGAATTTGATGGGTGCGCCCGGTTTCTAAGCGGCAGCGCACTAAGCTTGCGACGGGGCCTTCTCCGTAGGTTTCCTCTACTTCGTAATGGGTGATTGCTTCGCGCGCGACGGCTGAATTTGATACTGCCATTTTCTGACGGTTTGCATTGCTGCGGGCAATGCCGGTGGTGATCATGCCAGTGCGGCGTTCAGGTTTGCCCCACACGAATGCCAAATACTCCCGCTCTAAGCGGCCATCTAATCCGTGACTGACGAATTGTTCTGACAAGCCGTGGTGGGCTTTATCATTTTTTGCCACCACTAAAAGTCCGCTGGTATCCTTGTCCAAACGGTGCACGATGCCGGGGCGTTTGACGCCGCCAATGCCCGACAGTGTATCACCGCAATGGGCGATCAGTGCATTGACCATGGTGCCATTTTCATTGCCAGCACCCGGATGCACGACGAGGCCTGCGGGCTTATCCAGCACAATAAGATGTTTGTCTTCGTATACGATGTTGAGA
>JANOXS010000129.1:0-9190 GCA_031418535.1 Hyphomicrobiales bacterium
CAGGTCTTCGAGCAGCAATAAATTGGCATCGCGATTTTCACCAGCTACAATTTTGTCAATTGTCTCGGCACCACGAGTGGAGCCAATGCGGCACGGCGTACATTTGCCACAAGATTCAATGGCACAGAATTCCATGGCAAATCGCGCTTGCTGGGCCATATCAACAGAATCATCGAACACAACAAGCCCGCCGTGTCCCACCATGGCTGCATTGGCAGCGAAAGTTTCATAATCCATTGGCAAATCAAGTTGCTGGTCTGGAAGATAAGACCCCAGTGGTCCTCCAACTTGAACGGCGCGAATGGGGCGACCAGTGAAAGTGCCGCCACCAAAATCATTGATCAGTGTACGGAGCGTTATGCCAAATGCCTTTTCAACGAGACCGCCCTGCTTGATATTTCCAGCGAGTTGAAACGGCAAGGTGCCGCGCGAACGGCCCATGCCATAATTCTTGTAAGCAGCACCACCATTGGCCAGAATATAAGGTATAGCGGCAAAGCTGAGAACATTGTTGATGATTGTTGGTTTGCCAAACAGACCCACTAAAGCTGGAATAGGCGGCTTGGCACGAACCATGCCACGCTTGCCTTCAAGGCTTTCGAGCATGGCGGTTTCTTCACCACAAATATAAGCGCCAGCACCACGGCGAACTTCCAAAGTGAAAGAATGCTCCGTAGACTGAATGTTCTGACCCAACCACTTTGCATCCGTTGCAATTTGGATTGCCTGTTTCATGGTGCTGATAGCATCAGGATATTCTGAGCGGATATAGATAAAGCCCTTGGTCGCTCCCGCCGCGATCCCTGCAATGGTCATGCCTTCGATCAGCATGTAGGGATCGCCCTCCATTACCATGCGGTCTGCAAATGTGCCTGAGTCACCCTCGTCGGCATTGCAGCACACATATTTCTGGTCGGCCTTCGCATCGTGAACGGTCTTCCACTTTATACCTGTTGGAAAACCAGCGCCGCCGCGTCCGCGCAGACCTGACTCGGTGACTTCTGCAACGATTGCTGAGCCAGTTAAAGTCAGCGCCTTGCGCAAACCTTCAAAGCCGCCATGTAACATATAATCTGAAATCGAAACTGGATCGGTAATGCCAGCGCGGGCAAAAGTGAGGCGCTCTTGGTTTTTGAGGTAAGGAATATTTTCCACAAGACCGTGACAAAGCGTGTGTTTCTGGCCTTCATAGAATTTTGCGGCAAACAATCGCCGCACATCGCCAGTTTCAACTGGACCGTAGCCAACGCGACCTTTGGAGGTTTCAACTTCTACAAAAGTTTCAAGCCACGCCATGCCGCGCGACGAGTTACGAATGATCTGTACACTGATGTTCTGGACAGAAGCTTCGGCAGCAATGGCCGTGGCCACATCATTGGCACCAACCGCCAGAGCTGAAGAATCGCGCGGAACATAAATCTTGATCATGGGCGCAATCCTTCAATAACACTTTCAAACTTCTTTGCATCGACGCGGGCCACCGGGCGATCGTCCACCATCATGGCGGGGGCAGAGGCGCAAAGGCCTAAGCAGTATGTGGCTTCCAGCGTGACCAAGCCATCACCCGTGGTTTGGCCGACTTTAATTTTCAAAAAATTTTCAACCGCGGCAACCAAATTCCGTCCACCCATAGACTGACAGGCTTCAGCCTTGCATAGTTTGATCACATGCTTGCCCGTGGGTTTTAAATGAAAATCATGATAGAAAGTTGCCACACCATAAGCCTCGGCGCGAGAAATGTTCAAAGCAGTGGCAATGGCAGGCAAAGAACTTTCGGGAACGAACCCAAGTTCGTGCTGCACATCATGCAGAATTTCCAAAAGGGCATCTGGCTTGTTGCCATAACGGGCCGCAATGGCCACAGCAGGATCAGTTTTACCGGAATTTATGTCGATGAGGGTGTGTTTCTTTGCCATGACCGAGCATAGTCAAGAAAGCACCCCTGTGCCAATCGACCCTTTCGATTGGCTCATAGGTGCTGTCAATGAACTTTAAAGTCTTTGGCGGCTTGAAACAACGCCGCAATGGCCGGTGAAAGCGGGTCTCGGTCTACGGCCACCAAACCAACCGCATGGCTGACCGTGGGTTCTGTGAGTGGTATTGCCTTCACACCTTCGAGCGCTCCCATCGCATTTTTGAAATAGTCCGGCAAAATAGAACAGAGGTTTGTCGAGCGCACCGATGAAATGAGATTCATAATGGAATTGGTTTCGAGCCTTGGTGAAGGCTGGGCTTTGGCCGCGGCAAAGGCACGATCAATGATCCGTCGATTTTGCATATTCGGGGTGAGAAGAGCCAAGGGTTGTTGTGCCGCCTCAAACCATGTGATCGTTTGCTTGTGCGAAAGCTCCAAGCTGTCTGAAATGAACAAGCAGTAATTTTCACGGTATAATTCTGTGCGCATCAAACCTTCAACCGGTTCGTTATCCAAATAGGTAATGCCGGCCTCAATCGAAAAATCACTCAGTGCACGGATGATTTCTTCCGAACTGTGAGATAGAATTGTAAAATCTATAGCGGGGTGCAAGGCGTTCATCGCTTTGGTAAGGAACGAGGCCATGGGCAGGGCCGACGGGATGACGCCGAGCACCATACGTCCAACCAGCTCGCCTTTTTTACCTTTGATCTGAACCAGCTCCTGTTGCAGGTTTTGCCAATTGTCCAAAATCAAATGGGCCCATTTCAAAACCCGCGCACCTTCCGGTGTTAGCCCAATGTAACGTTGACCGCGTTCGACAATAGGCACACCAAGTTCTTGTTCTAACTGGCGAATCCTGCCCGATAATGTAGGCTGGGTAATGTTGCAAGCTTGTGCCGCACGGGTGAAGTGCTTCTCACGGGCCAAAGCTGCGAGATATTGTAATTGCCGAATGTCCATGACAACACAATAACTTAGAGTGCAAATATATGCGCGAATAAAAATAAAATACCTATAATAGGAAAATAATGCTTGACGGCGAACGCTGTGTCAGCTATCTCTGATCACACTCCAGAAGTGGGTGAAGATGAACCTATCTCCCCAAACTCCATGAAAGTATTGATATGATTGATGATGCAGAATCATGGGCGAAAGTGCGTGTGCGTTATGAAGCGGCCACTGAAACAGTGTCCAAGATTGCCGCCGATATTAAGTGCACACCGCATAAACTGACATTGCGTGCAAAAGCTGAAGGCTGGTTGATGCGCGCAGCCACAAAAAAGAAATCGCAATCAACCCGCAGCACGATCAAACGCCTAAAAGACTTACTGCAAAATAGATTGGCGCAACTCGAAAACCAATTGGGTGAAATTGGCGAGGAGATTTCCGCCCTCGCAAGTGAACGTGATATTCGCTCCACAAATACACTTGTTCGCACTTTGGAAAAGGTTTTGGAACTTGAACACAAAGAGCGCAAGCAAAGAACCACAAGGGCCCAACAAAACCGTAAATTCCATGACGCCGAGCGTGATGAACTTGCGCGCCGCATTGCAAACCTCACGCCAGAACCACACGTCCAAGACTGTGAGCCGGATGCTGGAGCAACGTCAGGTGAGGAGGCTTCTGGGCGATTGGCGGAACTGGGCGAGGCTGGACCAACTTCCGCCTAATGGAGATCAGTGGCGGAGTTGGCTTATTTTGGGCGGCCGTGGTTCTGGAAAAACCAGAGCAGGTGCCGAATGGGTGCGTGCCATTGCCCAAGGTTCCTGGGGGCCGCGCGCCAAACATATAGCATTGATAGCACCAACCCACGCCGAAGCGCGGTTGGTGATGATCGAAGGTCAATCAGGCTTGATGTCGGTCCACGGAGATGATGAGAAGCCACTTTATGAGCCATCGAAGCGGCTGATCACGTGGCCAAATGGTTCTTCCGCTCAAATATTTTCGGCAGAAGATTTTGATGGTTTGCGCGGGCCCCAGTTTGATGCGGCTTGGTGTGATGAATTGGCAAAATGGAAATATGCCGATGAAGCATGGAACATGTTGCAGTTTGCGTTGCGCCTCGGTGATAACCCGGTAACGGTGATTACAACAACGCCACGTGCCATTCCGCTATTGAAACGTTTAATCAAAGAAATGGGAACAGTCGTCACGCATTCGACAACTTTTTCAAACAGCAAAAATTTGGCCAAACCATTTTTAGAAAATGTCTTGGCCCTGTATGGCGGAACCAGACTTGGCCGCCAAGAACTGAACGGTGAATTGATTGAAGATGATCCGAACGCGTTGTTCAAGCGCGAGCAGATTGAAAGTTCAAGATTGTTCGAAGTGCCAACATTAAAGCGGATCGTCGTTGCCGTTGATCCGCCAGCCGGATTTGGCAAGACCAGCAATGCGTGCGGCATTGTCTGCGTGGGTCTTGGCGTCAATGACAAAGCATATGTACTTGACGATGCGTCTGTTCAAGGGCTTCGGCCAGCCAAATGGGCTGCACAAATTGTAGCACTCTATCACGCCAGAAAAGCCGACCGTGTTGTCGCCGAAATAAATCAAGGCGGAGCAATGGTCGAGCAAGTTTTGCGCGAAGTCGATGAGAATATATCGTTTCGCGGGGTTCACGCTTCACGCGGGAAACGGGCGCGGGCCGAACCAGTCGCCGCACTTTATGAGCAAGGCAGAGTGTTCCACGTTGGGACCTTTGCCGAACTCGAAGATGAAATGTGCAACGTAATTGGTGAGGGCGGAAAAAGTCCGGATCGCCTTGACGCGCTCGTGTGGGCGGTCACCGATTTAATGCTGTCGCGCCGATCAGAACCTCGCGTGCGGGTCGTGTAATTTAAGGATCAAAAATGTTAAAAAAATTGGCCTCGCTGTTTACAACTGATAATAAACAATTTCGCTCTCAGCCCCTCGTTTCACTACACACTGTAGGACAACCGCAATGGACCCCGCGAAATTATGCCGCCATCGCGCGCGAAGGTTTTGCCGGAAATGCCATCGGTTATCGCTGTGTGCGCATGATTGCCGAGGCCGCAGGCTCTGTCCCATTATTGCTTTACAACGGCGATGTAGAATTAAACGCGCATCCGTTTTTGGATTTGTTAAAGAAACCAAACCCAATTCAATCTAGACCAGAATTGATAGAAAATATCATTTCATTTCTGCTGGTAGCGGGAAATAGTTACATTGAAATATCAAGTTTGGATGGAACCCCGCGCGAACTTGTGACCTTGCGCCCCGACCGAGTGAAAGTTGTGGCTGGTGCAAATGGCTGGCCCGAAGCCTTCGATTATTCAGTATACGGATCATCTGTGCGTCTCAGTGCCGATCAAGTTTTGCATCTCAAAATGTTTAATCCCCTTGATGACTATTATGGCCAGTCGCCCTTGGAAGCCGCCCAGCGTTCCATTGATACACACAACTCCGCTTCAGCTTGGAACAAGGCGATGCTCGACAACGCGGCGCGGCCGTCCGGCGCACTGGTTTTTGCGGCTTCAGAAGGCAAGCTGACCAATGATCAATTCGAACGCATTCGCTCTGAGTTAGAAGCCACGTATCAAGGCGCTGCCAATGCAGGACGACCCATGGTTTTAGAAGGTGGGCTTGACTGGAAGCAGATGGGTTACAGCCCAGCGGATATGGAATTTACTGAAACCAAAAATGCATCAGCGCGCGAAATTGCGTTGGCCTTGGGAGTTCCGCCAATGCTGCTTGGAATTCCGGGTGACAATACATTTGCAAATTATGCCGAGGCCAACCGCAGTTTTTGGCGACAGACCGTTGTGCCACTTTTGGGCCGCGTCACAGAAGCACTCAATAATTTCGTTGGGCCGCAATTTCAGAATGACTTGCGCCTGACATTTGACCTTGATCAAGTTGAGGCCCTCAGCCCCGACCGTGACGCACTGTGGAAGCGTGTGAATGACGCAAGCTTTCTAACTGCAGACGAAAAGCGAACTGCTGTCGGTTACTAATTCTAACAAAGGATAATTATAGATGACCCTTCGCCTATCACGGCGCGGGCTGGGCCAGCCTTTGCAGGCTTTCCCCGGCACCGGCTTGTTCACTGGCTATGCCAGTCTTTTTGGCAAACGCGATGCAACGGGTGACATTGTTATGCCCGGCGCATTTTTAAATTCGATCAAGAGACGCGGTGTCGAAAACATTCGAATGCTGTTTCAGCATGACCCTGCCGAACCCGTTGGCACGTGGCTGGAGATTTATGAAGATGAGCGCGGATTGTTTGTGCAAGGCAGACTCGACAAAAACGTGCAACGCGGACGCGAGTTGTTTTCGCTTTTAGAGAATGGCGGACTCGACGGATTGTCCATTGGCTTCAAAACCATTGCAGCCCAACAAGACCGCGCGACCAAGGCAAGGCGCCTGACTGCGATTGATCTCTGGGAAATTTCGCTGGTGACTTTCCCCATGCTTGAGGGCGCACGCGTGAGCGCCGTTAAAGCCCGCAACCGCGCCAATGCGAACGCACTATTCGCATCCCCGTAACTTTAAACAAGGAAACCTCTATGGATAATCTCGAAACTAAAGTGGCTATGGCCAATACGTCCTATGACGATGTGCTGACCGCCTTTGAATCTTTCAAAGATGCCAACGACGATCGACTGGAACAAATTGAAAAGCGCATGAGCGCCGATGTGATCACGACTGAAAAAGTGGATCGCATCAACAAAGCACTCGATGATTTGATTTTGAAATCACGCAGGCCTGCACTGGGTGCCGAAACCAAAGCTGAGCCAACCGAACATAAGCGCGCTTTCGACACTTACGTGCGCAAAGGCGAAAGCAATGGTTTGGCGGCGATTGAATCAAAGGCCATGTCAGTGGGTTCTGGTCAGGATGGCGGCTATTTGGTGCCAGCCGAAGTTGAAGCTGCCATTGGCCGCTTACTGTCCAAAGCCTCGCCAATGCGTGCAATTGCTGATGTGCGTCAAGTGTCTGCCACGCTCTATAAAAAGCCGTTTAACACCACGGGAGCAGCCGCCGGATGGATTGGTGAAACTGCTGCAAGGCCGCAAACAACCAGTGCTACATTGGCGGAATTACAATTTCCTACGATGGAACTTTATGCAATGCCAGCTGCAACGCAAGCGCTGTTGGATGACAGCATCGTCAATTTGGATGATTGGATTGCGCGCGAAGTGGAAGTGGTTTTTGCCGAACAGGAAACCGATGCGTTCTTGAATGGCGATGGCATTACCCGTCCCAAAGGCATTTTGGCTTATACCAAAGTGGCGCAGTCTGCTTGGAGCTGGGGCAACACCGGATATATTGCGACAGGTGTGGCCGCTGGCTTTGCTGCCACAAATCCGACCGACAAAATTGTCGATTTGATTTACGCAACCAAAGCTTCTTATCGGCAAAATGCGCGCTTCTTACTCAGCCGCGCAACCCAAGCCCAGGTCCGGAAATTCAAAGACGCCCAAGGCAACTATTTGTGGCAGCCAGCAGCCACCGCCGACGGCAGTTCCATGTTGTTGAATTTCCCTGTGGTTGAAAGCGAATATATGCCCGATATCACCGCAGATTCTTTCTCGCTGGCCTTTGGTGATTTCAAGCGCGGCTATCTGATTGTCGATCGCGTGGGGGTGCGCATTTTGCGCGATCCATACTCCACCAAACCTTACGTGCTGTTCTACACCACAAAACGTGTGGGCGGCGGTATGCAAGATTTCGATGCCATCAAGCTGATGAAATTTGGCGTGTCGTAAGTAAACTCTGGCCCTCTTCTGAACGCAGAAGGGGGTCAATTTTGGAATTTCCCCATGTCCCATATTCTGACCACTCCACCAACTGTGGAGCCCTTAACGCTGGCTGAAGTTAAAGCCCATATCCGGGTGACTCACGCCGACGATGACACATATATCAGTACACTGATCACTTCGGCGCGGCGCATGATTGAACAGTCCTATGATTTGTGTTTGTTGCAACAAAGTTGGTCAGTATTTCTTGACCGCTGGCCCGCAGAAGGTGCCGTAACGCTGCCGCTGTTTCCGCTTCTCTCAGTTGTAGATATCAAAATCTATGGCGATGATGATGTGGCGGCAACACTGGATCATGCCCATTATTTTCTCGATGCAGCGTCGCGTCCAGCGCGGGTCTCTTTGCGTAATGGCCGCACGTTTCCCCAACCCGGTCGCAGCGTAAATGGTATAGAGATAAAACTGATTACTGGCTTTGGCGCATTGGCTAATATGGTGCCCGAAGCAATCAAGCAAGCACTGCTGATGATCATTAGCGATTGGTTTGCCAGCAGGGGTGATGTGGATGCAGGCGCATTTCCGGCGACTGCACTAATGCTGCTGGCACCTTACCGCACTGTAAGACTCACATGAATTCCGCAGCAGCCACACAGCAAGCCATGCGCGGTGCACTACTGGCCCGTGCACCACTTCTAACTCTGCTCGGCGGCGCACACATATTTGACGAAGTTCCCCGTGGGGCCAACCCGCCATTCGTGCTGTTCACAGGTATTGAAACCCGTGACTGGAGTGTGGCCGATCAAAAAGCCCATGAGCATTTCATTACGCTTGAGGTGACAACTAACCAGCGCAGCAGAAATGCTGCTCAAGCTATCGCCCATGAAATTGAAACGGTTTTAGATAACTCAGCACTCATTTTGACGGACCATAAGTTGATCAACTTACGCGTGGTATTCACCAACATTTCGCGCAATTCAAAAACTGAAAATTTCGCTGCGTTGATCAGATATCGCGCCGCAACCGAACCCCTTTAGGAGAGCCCAATATGCCAGCCCAAAAAGGCCGCGACCTGCTGTTGAAAATTGATTCAACCGGCAGCAACGCATTCATTACCGTGGCGGGGCTTCGCAGCCACGCACTGACATTTAACGCAGAAACTGTGGATGCGACCAGTCAAGAATCAGCGGGCGCCTGGCGCGAGCTTTTGGCCGGGGCAGGGTTAAAATCTGCCAGCATTCGCGGCCAAGGAATTTTTAAAGATGCGGCCTCCGATGTGACGCTGCAAAATTATTTCTTCAATGGCACCATCGTGAATTGGCAAATCACCATTCCAGCTTTTGGCATTTTGCAAGGGCCGTTCCAAATTACCTCGCTGGATTTTGGTGCACGTCACGATGCTGAAGTGACATTCGATTTGGCCTTGGCGTCGGCTGGCCAGTTAACCTTTACAGCAATTTGAGGTGTGCCATGGTCAATCGACACCGAGGCGAAATTGCAGCCCAATTGGGCGAGCAAACTTATACACTATGTTTAACGCTCGGCGCACTCGCAG
>JANOXS010000130.1:0-2659 GCA_031418535.1 Hyphomicrobiales bacterium
CACCAGAATTTCGATCCTTTTGCCTGCATGAGCGGTGAAGGCTTCTTCCAATAAGCCGCGTTCTTCAAAATCTTGGCTGATGATAATTTGCGATGGGATCGGCTTGTCATCATAAAACTGGCTAAGGAATGAAGATAAAACCTCGGCCTCTTCCATCGATTTATCCGTCTTCGGAAAATAAGCTCGCGTGCCCCAGTTTTGGCCAGAGCGAATGAAGAACACCTGAATGCAAAACTGCCCACCCTCCAGCGCCATGCCAAACACATCGGCCTCATCCACCGTTTGCGGGTTGATGCCTTGCGTCTGCGTGACAAAACTCATGGCCTGAATGCGGTCGCGATACCGCGCCGCATTTTCAAATTCAAGGGCATCAGCCGCTTCTTCCATTTTCCTGGCCAACTCGGCCTTCACGGCCGTTGATTTGCTGGTGAGAAAATCTTCGGCTTCTTTCACGAGTTCAGAATAATCTTCCGGCGTGATGTAACCCACACACGGCGCCGAACAACGCTTGATCTGATACAGCAAACACGGCCGCGAACGATTGGCATAAACCGAGTCCGTGCAGGTGCGCAAAAGAAACGCTTTCTGCATGGTGTTGATGGCATTGTTCACAGCCCCTGCCGAAGCAAACGGCCCATAATAATTGCCTTTGCGATTGCGCGCCCCACGATGCTTAGCAAGCTGCGCTACCGCATGATCTTTCGCAATGAGAATATAGGGAAATGATTTATCATCCCGAAGTAACACATTAAACTTGGGCCGTAACTTCTTGATAAGATTCGCTTCTAACAGCAGCGCATCCGCCTCAGATTCGGTCACCACAAATTCCATATTGCAGGTGAGTGAAATCATCAACGCAATGCGATTATTATGCCCCTGCCCCAGCGCATAATTGGAAACGCGGTTCTTCAGGTTCTTAGCCTTACCCACATAAATCGCATCGCCCTTGGCATCAAACATCCGGTAAACCCCGGGCTTAGAAGGAAGCCGCGTGACGAAATCTTTGATAAGTTCGGTGCCGGTGAGGGAGGGTGAATCGGTCATAATTTATTTGGGGAGTCCCGTTAGGGTTTTGAAATTTATCCTTAAAATCGTCATTCCTGCGAAAGCAGGAACCTAATGCAAGTGAGCTGTTTGTTGCAGGTTCCTGCTTTCAAGGGAATGACAGTTAGGGATAAGTCAAGTTGATGCCATGCCAGAGTTTGGACATTTCGGACTAGGTACATCAAATACAGCACTTCTTGTATTTTTTTCCGCTACCGCACGGGCAACTATCGTTCCGTCCCACTTTCTTTCCAGCAATCTTAGGACGATCCGTTCGAAGATTTGGATACTGCCCGCCAAGCGAGTTAGTACCGAAACTTACCGCCATACCAGACACAATAAATTCTGTTTCATTGGAAACAGGATGTTTACATGTATAACTTTTATCCAGTGTTTTTATCAACTCGTGAGCAATTTGGCGCATTGTTGCTGGTACATTGTCTTCTCCAGCAATATGCTTTCCGTCTCCTCGAACGTTAATCCAACCTTGCGAATTATTGTATCGTAAGTTGTTAAACTTCTCGTCAATTTTGTGATCAACGTGCGCACCACCATCTTTATTAGCGAGAAAAAGTGTTATGTCCCTTCGACTAAATTCATTTCTGACGGAATCAACCAAGACTATCCCATTCCACCAATCATCAAATGATATTGGTTTTGATTGAATGGGTTCGTCAAGGTGTGCCTTTGGTTTTGCGCCACTTTGACTCTTGTGAAATTGAACCAAAGACGAGTGACTGATCACGCTTTCGTCATTATATGGTATTGCCGAGTCTAGAAAATCTGCGCCCTTTTTGTTGACTAGCGTCAGCAAAGATATGGAGTTTTGTGTATCATGCACTAAAACTCGCACCGATACTGCAAGTCTTTTAATTTCACTAAGAAAACCGTCGTCAAATGCAGAGCACGAGAGTTTTAGAAAATCGAGTTGCTCGTCGAGAAGTTCTTTAAGTTGGTCGGCTGTGCGTTCGATATCTGCCATATTGCAGGTTTAACAGAATTTTAGCATTCGTCGAGTGAACATGCTCGACTATCTGGCGAATTTCCAATCCAACGGCACCCTTGGCCCCAGACACAAGTTTAGGCCGAATTTCACCGCCCCCGCTCAATCTCCACACCCACACTTCTTGCATTCGGAATAATATCCGGCTTCTCAATCCTAACCCGGGCGGCCAGCACCCGCTTGTCACGCAGGCACGCCTCAGCAAATTTTTCGGCCAAAGTCTCCACCAAATTCACATGGCCCGCCGCCACAATCGCTTCGATTTTTTTGACCACGATTTCATAAGACACCACATGGTCAATATCATCGCTCATCGGGCCTTCCGCTTCTTGCACGGAAAGATCCACATTCACCACAATGCGCTGCGGCTTCACTTTCTCGTGGTCATAAATGCCGATCAGCGCCATCAAATCTAAATCGCGCACAAACACATGGCGCACTCTCGCTCCGGCACTGGCGACGTGGTGGGTAATTTTGCTCATTCATTCACCTCAATCACATCAGCCGTTTGCCACACCAGATGCTGCCCACCATCAAGCGCAATCATCTGCCCTGTGAGGGCTGGTTGTGACATAATGAATTTCGCCGCTTGCGATATTTCTGTGGGCGACG
>JANOXS010000131.1:0-3579 GCA_031418535.1 Hyphomicrobiales bacterium
CACGTCAGTCTACCCGGCGATCTGGGCGTTTTGGGGCATTGCCCGCTTCAACTGGAGTGAGATGACAATCGGACTCACGCTTTCCGTTTTTGGCCTGATTACGGCCATTGTGCAGGGTGGCTTGACCGGACCCGTGGTGAAGTGGCTCGGCGAAAGAAACACCGCAATTCTTGCCTTGGTCACGTCAGTCATCGCCGCTGCGGGCTATGGCCTGGCCACGGGCATGAGCATGATTTTAATTCTGTTCGTTATCCATGCGCCTGAGGGTTTCGCCCAACCAGCTTTGACGGCGCTTATGTCAAAAGACGCGCCAGCCGATGCCCAAGGCGAATTGCAGGGTGGCATTGCCAGCGCGCAAAACCTCGCCCTGCTCGCGGGCACAGTCATGTTCGCGCAAATCTTCGGCTATTTCCTGCAAGAAGGTTCACCGCTGCAGTCGCCCAACGTGGGCTACTTCATATCAGCGGCACTATGCCTGGCTGCACTCGTGATCTTCGTGCGCCTGACCAGCCGCACACCCGCCTGATCAGACGCCCTTGAAGAGGCAGCCGGCGGCAAGAACCGCATAGGCAACTGCCATGATCCAGACCGACTCGAGCGGAATGAAAGCAACGGTTCCCAGCGCCGTAAGTGCTGCAACCACGGCAATTACCAACGAGATGAGGAATATCAATACGGATGGTGCACTAAATTTCATTTTCGCTCTTCTCCATTTGATTCGTAAGATGACTATACCGGAAATTGCAGGCCGCTCAAAAATAAGAACGGATGGCCAGCCCTACTCCACCGTCACTGATTTTGCCAGATTGCGCGGCTGGTCAACATCGGTGCCAATGAAAACAGCCGCGTGATAGGCCAGGAGTTGGACCGGAACCGCATAAAGCAGCGGGCTGATGAAGGAATGCGCCTTGGGCACGCGGATGCGGTGGAACGTCTTGTGGGCGTTGCTCTCATCATCCGTAAGCAGCACAATTTTCCCGCCGCGTGCCGCCACTTCTTCCATGTTTGAAATGGTCTTGTCATAAAGCTCATCGCGCGGCGCAATCACAATCACTGGAACATGTTCATCCACCAAGGCAATCGGACCATGCTTCAGTTCGCCAGCAGCATAACCTTCCGCATGAATGTATGAAATTTCTTTCAGCTTCAATGCGCCTTCAAGGGCCAACGGGTAATTGATGCCCCGACCCAAAAACAATACATCCCGCGCTTTTGAAATTTCATGGGCAACGGCTGCTATGTTTTTTTCTTCTTTCAGAATTTCAGTCATATGACGCGGTGCTTCAATCAGTGCCGTCACATATTCGCGTTCTAATTCTGGCGATAATGTTCCGCGCAATTTTCCAGCCAGCAATGCCAAACATGCCAATGCCGCAAGTTGACAGGTGAAGGCTTTTGTCGAAGCCACGCCAATTTCTGGCCCCGCATAAGTGCGCAACACCAATTCAGATTCACGCGCAATTGTGGATTCGGGCACGTTGATAATTGCAATCGTATGTTGTCCTTGTGACTTGCAATAACGCAGTGCCGCCAGTGTATCGGCTGTTTCACCGGACTGCGAAATAACAATCGCCACACCATTCTTGCTCATCGGAGCTTCGCGGTACCGAAACTCTGACGCGATATCAACTTCTGTTGGCAGTCGTGCCACTTTTTCAAACCAATATTTTGCGGCGTGACCTGCATAGGAAGCAGTGCCACAAGCTGTAATCGTCAAGCGGTCAAGCGTTGCAAAATCAAAAGGCAAATTGGTAGGCACCTTCACAGTGCGCGTCGCAAAATCAATATACTCTGCCAGTGTATGCCCCACCACTTCAGGCTGCTCTTCAATTTCTTTAGCCATAAAATGACGATGATTGCCCTTATCCACCATCATCGAAGACGCTTGGCTGAAACTCATCGGCCGCGAAATCGGCTTATTGTCTTCGCCATAAATCTGCATTGAGTTTCGCGTAAGAACAACCCAATCACCATCTTCCAAATAAGTAATGCGGTTGGTGAAAGGCGAAAGCGCAATTGCATCAGACCCCAAATACATTTGACCATCGCCATGGCCCACAGCCAGCGGCGGTCCATTGCGCGCCCCCACCATCAAATCATTTTCACTTTTGAACATAATGGCCAGCGCAAAAGCCCCACGCAGGCGACCCAAAACTTTTTTTACAGCTTCAACCGGGGCATCACCCTTCGCGCGGGCTTGCGACAACAAATGCGCCACCACTTCAGTATCCGTCTGTGTTAGAAATTTAACGCCAGAGGCTTCAAGCTCAATTTTCAATTCTTGAAAGTTTTCAATAATGCCATTGTGCACAATCACCACATCGCCAGAAATATGTGGGTGCGCGTTGGTTTCATTCGGCACACCATGTGTGGCCCAGCGCGTGTGGCCAATGCCACTGTGACCCATCAAAGGAGACTCACGCAAACGATCTTCGAGATTGCGCAATTTTCCAGGTGCGCGGCGCCGTTCAATCACACCGTTTTCAATTGTGGCCACGCCAGCAGAATCGTAACCGCGATATTCCAAGCGGCGCAACGCTTCAACAATATCCAAGGCCACGGGCTTCGTGCCCAAAATCCCAACAATGCCACACATATTCTAAATCCTTATACCTTAGCTTTTTCGGCTTTGCGCGCCGCTTTAACAGTTCTGTAGCGCTTGGCCCAGCCCTCTTTAATTTGTAAATCAGCCCGCGTCATCGCCAGCGCATCAGCAGGCACGGAGCTTGTGATCACGCTGCCTGCCGCAATATTCACGCCGTCCCCAATCTTGACTGGGGCCACGAGTGACGAATTGGAACCGACAAACACTCTCTCGCCAATTTCAGTGAGATGTTTTTCATACCCATCATAATTGCAGGTGATCGTGCCGGCCCCAATGTTGCTGCCTGCCCCAACAATTGCATCGCCAATGTAACTCAAATGATTAGCCTTGGCCCCTTGGCCAATCTTGGCTTTCTTAACTTCAACAAAGTTGCCGATATGAGCGTCAGCGCCAATTTCAGCTCCGGGTCGCAGCCGCGCGTAAGGGCCAATGCGAGCTGCATCGCCAATCACTGCCCCTTCAATATGCGAGAACGCTGAAATCACTACGTTGTTGCCAATGGTTACACCAAGGCCAAACACCACGTTAGGCTCAATCACCACATCTTGCCCGATCACAGTATCCGCAGCAAAAAACACTGAACCAGGATCAATCAATGTGGCCCCACCCACCATGGCGGCTTTGCGGTATCGCTTTTGAAATTGTTGTTCAATCCCGGAAAGTTGCACACGGTCATTAACACCTGCAACTTCGGCCTCATCGCAAATCGCCAAAGCCACTTTATGTTTGGCCGCAACTGCAAGCTCCACCAAATCAGTCAAATACAATTCGTTCTTGGCATTCTTGCTCGAAAGCTTTGGCACCAATGACCACAATAACTCAGCATCAATCGTGATAATCCCAGAATTACAGAGGCTTATCAGCTTTTCATCAGCTGAAGTATCAAGTTCTTCGCGAATTGCAACGATGTCTTGCCCATCAGTAAGCAGTCGGCCATAGCCATACGGATTGGTAGCTTTGAATCCCAAAACTGC
>JANOXS010000132.1:0-27286 GCA_031418535.1 Hyphomicrobiales bacterium
GCATTTCAATTCGCTCTCTACCGCACTTAGTTCGCGAGGGCCTTCGATGGATTTTTGGTACTCGCGGCATGCTATCAAGTAACATGGTTGAGGCGGGTGGTTTTGTGCGCTCGCAAGCCTCTGAGCCACGTCCTGATCTTCAGTTTCATATTATTCCGGGGCGCAAAAGCCATCGCGGTCGCATGTTGGAATATGGTCATGGTGTCAGCCTTCACACGTGTGTCTTGCGTCCCGAAAGCCGCGGCAGTGTTTCGCGCAAATCGCTCACAGGGGCACCGGATATTGATCTCGGATTATTGCAGGCAGAAAGTGATTTAAATCGACTTGTGCTGGGAATTAAACTTGCCCGAGAAATCTTGGCCGAAGAACCCATGGCTGGGCTCGGTCTGACAGAGCTTCTCCCCGGCAGTGCTGCGCAATCAGATGATGCCATCCGCAACGCAATTCGCGCGCACGCCAGAACAGTTTATCACCCTGTTGGAACCTGCGCGATGGGAGCGGGAAAACATGCCGTTGTTAATTCACGACTAAAAGTTCATGGGCTTGAAAGGCTTCGCGTGGTTGATGCATCAATCATGCCGACGATCATCAGCGGCAACACAAATGGCCCCGCCATGATGATTGCAGAAAAGGCCGCAGACATGATTTTGGCTGACAATTAAGGTGCGCGGTGATGCGCCAAAATTCCAGCGCAAAATAAATGTGATGGAACCAATTCGTTGATTGTCCGTTTACCGTTAAACAACGGAGAACCATCATGGCCTATAAAACAATTCTCGTTTGCCTCAATGAAATTTCACGCGTGCCGCAACTTATAAAAGTGGCGCGTGACTTAGGCGTACGTTTCAACGCGCATGTAGCAGGGCTATATGTTATTCCTGCAGTCCAAGTGTATCCATCAGACGGCTTTGGTGTCGCCGCCAATATTTTTGACGGAACGCGCGTGTTTTTCCAAAGTCATTTACCAAAGGTGAAAGAAGCTTTTGAAACGGCAATGCAAATGGACAAACTCTCATTCGAAACTCATGTCGTGGATTCTGCGTTCCCTTCAATAGCGGACGCAATGATCGAAAATTGCCGGAATGTCGATCTTGTCATTGTATCTAACACCGACCGTGAGAATTCCGGCGGCGTCGAAAGTGATTTTGTTGAAACCTTTATACTGGCGGGCGGACGCCCAGTCTTGATCCTGCCTTTCAAGGGCGATGTGCGATTTAAGGCAGATCAAATTCTGGTGGGTTGGAACGACAGCCGTGAATCATCTCGCGCCGTTTTTGATGCACTGCCATTTCTGCAAAAAGCCAAGCTTACAAGGCTTGTTACAGTTGATGTTCCAACAGGCGGCAGATTGCCCGCTGCAAGCATCGCCGAAACGCTAGATCGGCACGGGGTAAAAACTGAAATCACTGATGTGGTCTCTGATGGCGGATCAATAGGTGAAACTCTGCTGCGCGCCGCCAACGACCATGGAGCCGACCTTGTTGTACTCGGCGCCTATGGCCACAGCCGATTTTCAGAAATGATATTTGGGGGTGTTACAAAACACATTCTAGCTAAACTCGATCACCCCATCTTGATGTCACATTGAGGCATGAGACGTGATCAGTAAACTTTAAGTCTGCATCAAAAACCCGCCGCAAGTTATGCGGCGGGTTTAAGTATTCACCGTTATGGCGTTGTAGTTGAAGCAGGTGGATTTGCAGGTACCACCGGAGTTGTCGTAGCAGGTGGAGTCGCAGGTTCCAGCGGAGTTGTAACAGACGGTGCTGGAACAACCGGATCTGCCGGAGGAACGACAGGCGGGGCCACTGGTGTTGTGGTTTCGGTGGTGACTGCTGGTACACTTACGGTTTGACCATAGTAAGCATATAGAAAGTAAGCAGCCACAAGCAACGCAAGCACTGCGAGCGCATAACCGATTGAATTGCCGGTATTGCTTTCCATTTGTGCTCTCCGCGTTTCTGCGGCCGTGCTTCTCATTGGGGTAGCGTCGTAATCAGTTGTCACTGAAACGCGAGGTTTAACTTCAGGTGAGATAGCCATTTTTAAATTCCTTTTTTGAATTGGATTGATGTCAACTCACGGGAGAAAAATTAGCCCCGTGAGTAATTTAAATCTCAATATGGGCCGCGGCAGCGGTAGCGTCTGCCACTGTTGCCCAACCAAGTATCGGTGCGAGGATTGTAGGAACGATAGCGCGACAGGCACCACTCAATATGCGAACGTCCATGATTGCCATTTGCGATGGTGCCGCCAATGATGAATGGCAACGTCCACCATGGTGTTTCATAATAATAGCCTTGGTAATAATGGCGACAATTACCGTAGCGCGTGCGGCAACGATTGCTATCGCGACGAGATTGCCAATTCATGGTCATGCGTCCGTCTTTGGCATCATTTCCCATGTATTGCGCAAGCACAATATCACTTGCAGCAATTTGCGCAGGTGCACCAATGGGCATGGCGCTGGCTGAAGAACTGCTTGCTACAAAACCGGCAACGGTAATGGCCGCAGCAAAGGCAAGTTGATTAAGTTTATTAAACATCACTTTGTTTCCTTCTCTGGATTGAACCGCAATAATTCGGTCTCGCGCAAACAACGTCACGGTTCTCAAAAAAGTTCCACACCCAGATCAGTTTTCACCGAAATTGAAGTTGGAATAATCTGTAAAGTGTCTGGTGCACGTGAGCTGAGTTGCAAGCTAATAGCTGCATCAATCAAACCAAATATAGGCGAAAATAATATCAGAGCTCCAGCGAGAATTGCTGACCTTGCCGTTCTGGTTGCAGTTTGATGATAGTACTTTGACATCCTATCTAAACGTAAAAAACCTAAGTTAGTTCCAGCCCCGTAAGCGGTGCAATATCGAGTTCTATTGTGCAAGTTAAACCGTGGGCTTCATACGTATTGACCACTCGAGAACCAGCTAAACTCTTTTCAATCAGTACCACGCCAAGTCCGGGAGGGCGATGAGATGAAGGCTTGGGGCCACCTCGTTCTTCCCATGTCACGTGAAGTTTTGAATCTGCGTCTGGAGAGTGCTCGACACGCCAGTCAAGTTTGACTTTGCCAGCTGGCTTTGTCCATGCGCCATGCTCATGTGCATTCGCCGCCAGTTCGTTAAAGATCAATCCGAATGGAGTTGCATATTGTGGAGCCAGATAAACTTCGGGCCCTGTGATCTGAAGTTTGACGTTATCCAATTTATCATAGGCGGACAATTGATGCCGCGCCAATTCTCCAAGTTCAATGCCGCGCCAATCATTTGCCGTCAAAACATCTTGAGCAGCGGCCAAACTATGTAACCTGCTGGAAAAAACTTTGGCAAAATCCTGGGGATGGGGCGACGTTTTTAAGGTGGAATGCAAAATAGACTGGAGAACCGTAAAAAGGTTTTTTACGCGGTGCGTAAGTTCGCGCGTCATTGATTTTTGGCGCACCTCCCAATCTTTGCGCCGGCTAATATCCTGCATCGTAACTGAAACGCTATTTACGGAACCATCAGGTGATTTGATTGGCGCAGCCGAAATGCACACGTCAATTGCGGTTCCATTTTTGTGCAATCGTTTGGTGTCTTCTGGGCCCAAAGTTTCGCCCGCACAAACCCGTGCCAAAAACTCTAACTGTTCAGCTTGATTATCTGGCCCAAGTAGCATGGCAATATTTTGGCCAATGGCTTCAACGGCGGTATATCCAAAAAGCCGCTCGGCAGCACGGTTCCAGCTGGCAATTTTCCCATCTGGGGCAACGATTAAAAGCGCGTCCTGAGACATCAACCCAGCAACAGCAAGGCGTTGATTGGCGATGTACAGCTCTATTTTTGCGTCTTCAAGTTCGCTTAAGATAGGCATTTCGATTTTAGATTTCTCCGGTTCGGAATGGATTGCCGACATACAACAAAACTCTATTTGATAGAGTTTGTTCCTGCTAAATTTATAGAGAGTTAATGACGCAAATTAAGCGCTAACATTTTGTGGTGCGCGGTGAATGATCGAGACCGACGTTCCAGTGCCAGTGCTCACGACCTCGACTTCGGCATCCAATTGCTGGGCCAAGGCTTTGACTAATGCAGTACCCAATCCAGTTGATTTCGCAGCAGTGCCAGTTGGCATTCCACAGCCATTGTCAACAATTGAGAGTGTCCAGTCGGCACCGACCAGATTATAATTTACCGCAATATGACCAGCCGTAATATGCGGTGGAAAGGCATGTTTGAGGGCGTTTATCACAAGTTCTGTTACAATGAGTCCGAAGCTCACAGCCCACTCAGACAGTACGAAGCCACTCTCAGCTTTTACTTCTAAAGTAATGGGCTTTTTTTCACGGATCATCGACCCTGACAACGTTTCACATAACTTGGTAAGGTATTCACTCAAATCTATTTTTTCGCCATTGCCAGTGGCCTTAAGCTGCTGTTGCAACGCGGCAACTGACATCACCCTACGATGCGCATCTTCAAGATGTTCGCGCGTTTCAGCTGATTGCACAGACCGCGCCTTGAGGAGAAGAATGCTGGCGATAATCTGCAAACTATTGGCGACCCGGTGGCTCATCTCTGCCAGTAGCGTATCTTTCTGCTCGCTCAGAATTTTAAGTTGCTTCTCGGCATCGCGCCGCACCGTCACATCTTCAATTGCAAGCAGGAGAGTGGAATTCTTATCACTCTTGTAGAAAACTTTTCGGGCATTGAGCAACATTGTTCTCTGCCCAAGATGCGGAAAATCTTGCTCAATCTCGAAATTATCCATCACCCCGTGTTCAGGAATAATGCGCTCTAACAGTTGTCGGAGAGCCGGATTGTTCCATTCGCCGTTGCCAAGATCATAGACACGACGACCAACCGTATCGTCCGCGCTTGTTTTAAATGTTGAGTAAAATGCCCTGCTGGCGGCATTCACATTTAGATTGCCATCGAGCACCAGCAAAGGGTCCCGTACCGTGTCTACCATCGCATAAGCTAAAGCGTGACCATCCTCGGTATTTTTCATTCGACCCTTTCAACGCGCTTCCAACTGAAGCGAGAGAGACGCTGGGCCTAAACCTCCACAATAGCAAAGGATATAAATCGGTGCTGAGTGGAACCTCCGTCTGCTTGATCCGTTATGTAGCAGAACTACAATTTTGAAAGGACATTGCTATGAAAAAACCAACTCAGAACAGCACCTATCAGATTCTCGAAGATGTTATGATGCTGGCAGGCAGCTTTGCGAAATTGGGTAAAACCATCGCTTCAAATAAAATTCAATCAACAGCAGAAACTGCCGCTCATTATGTGAACAGCAAAGTTGAATTGCCAGACCTTAGCGCACAACTTTCTGGAGCTAAAGAAAGCTTCGACCAGCTCTCAGATTATGCAACCCACACCGATGTAAAACACATGATTGATGACGCAGGCAACTTTGCGCGAAAGCACCCGGTTACAGCATTAATTTCTGTGGTTGCGGTTGGGGCTTTGTTGTCGCGGGTAATGATGCGTACCGATCCCATTGCTGTGAAATCAATCACCGTCAAAGCGATCAAACGCTCTAAGCCAAAAGCTAAAATTATAAAGGCCGCAGTAAAGTCACGGCGCAAAGGCAATGGTGCTGCTCAAGCCCATGCCTAAAACAAACTCGATACCGGGGCTTTTAAAGCAGCTCCTTCAGGATGCACTGGAGTGGTCGCAGGCTGAAATCAAGCTCACGCGCCTTGATGCCAAAGCTATGATGCGAAACTACATCATGGCTTTGGCTCTCATGGCAGTGAGCTTTGCTATTTTAATTGCGGCCGTGTTTACACTGGCGCAAACCCTGATCGGGGCCCTTGCTGCCTATGTGCATGGGCACCTCTTTGCTGGCCTCATTGTAAGTGCTGCACTATTTGGTCTGACACTGATATTATTAGCTATCGCACGCTATTTTCTGACGCGTAAATCAAGGTCCAAAGGTCTTATTTTCCGCCGCATCACGGGCACAGAAAAAAATTAATATTCTGATTTCGACGCTGTTTCAACTTCATCTGAAGTACGGGCCGATAAAAACTCGCCAAGTCCAGACAGGCTTTCCATATGGTTACAAAATATCTTTAAGGTAACCAACGCTGGAACAGCAATTGCCGCACCGGCAATTCCCCACAGCCATGACCAAAATGCTAAAAACAGCAAAATGGCAACAGCATTCATTTCGAAGCGCCGACCTAAAATTTGCGGTCGAATAATTTCAGAATCCAATAGTGACCAGCCCGCATAGGACAAGGGCACAAGCATCGCATGACCTACCGAGTCAAAGGCTACAATCGCCATAAATCCGGCCAGCGTTAAACCTGCCAGAGTTCCTACATATGGCACAAAATTGAAAATAAAAATCAAAATGCCCCATAAATAGGGCGAAGGCATTCCGAGGGCATGAAAGGTAACTGCAATAACAAGACCAAGTGCAGCATTGATTAAACTTAAGGTGATGACATAAGTTGAAACTTCAGATTCAATGTCAAATACAATATGCAACGCCTGCTTTCTCGCGGTGAGATTTGGCAGAATGCGAACCAATTTTTGATAAAACAAATCGCCTGACGCCAACAGAAAAACGGCAATGACCAAAGTGGCAGCCAGCGTGACTGCAAATTGAATAGGGTAGCCAGTCATCGACACCAGCAGGCCAGGAAAGGAATGCTCCCTCACCACAACTTCTTGAACCGGCTTGCCCTGCATGGGAGCTGCGGCATTTTCGATTTGATCTGAGATATTTGAAAACTTTTTAAAAATTTCGCCGAGCCCTGAAAACTTGCTGGCAAATTTTTGTTGAAGTTGTGGCGCCTGATCAATCCAACTCGAGAGAGGGGCACTCAAAAGATAAATTGCCAATGCGCCCGCAGTTAATAAGACTACAACGAAAACAGTAGCTGTCAGCCAAGGTGGCACGAAGTATTTCTCAAGAAACCGTACCGCTGGCCGCAAGGTGAACGCAATAAAAAGAGCCATCACAACTGGCAAGAGAAAATCGCGGGCCAAATAAAGCGCCGCGATCATCGCAATAAAAAACAAACCCTGTAAGGCAATCCGCGATTGATTGGCGCTATGTGCAATTTTTGTACGGTGCTCTTCCAGCGTGGTCATTGGCTAAATGCTTTCAGTTTAAATCTTGCCCATCAGCCACAGAATAAGAACGATTGTTAGGACTAAACCCAATCCGCCAGAAGGTCCGTAACCCCAGCTGGAACTGTGATTCCAATTCGGCAATGCGCCGAGAACAAACAATATAAGCAATACAATGATGATGGTGCTGACCATGGAAATCTCCCAAAACGCTTTGATGATATTTCAAAGCAAACAGAAACGCGCAGGCAGTCCAATTGTTCCGAGTAAATTAGGCGCGGCGCGCAAGTGTTGTTTGAGCTGAGAGTGATGCAACTGTCGGGGCTTCTATTTGCAACAATTCTGTAAGACGATTTCGCGCGCGATTGACCCGGCTTTTAATTGTGCCCACGGCACAGCCACAAATTTCTGCAGCTTCTTCATATGAGAAACCCGAAGCACCCACCAACACAATGGCTTCGCGTTGATCTTCAGGAAGCTTAGCGAGTGCTATGGTGAAGTCCGCCATATCAAGATGTCCATCTTGTTCCGCATGAACCGCAACCTTATTTGAATATACACCATCAGCATCTTCCACTTCGCGTTTGCGTTTCCGCAGCTGGGTATAAAATTCGTTGCGTAAAATGGTGTATAACCACGCCTTCATGTTGGTGCCTGCGGTAAAGCTGCCATGGTACTTCCACGCCTTCATCAGCGTTTCCTGCACCAGATCATCTGCCCGGTCTCCCCGTGCCGTGAGCGAAAGCCCAAAAGCGCGCAAACTGGGAATCGCCGCAAGCAAATCATCGTGAAATTGCGTTGAAATGACCATTAATTCAGGTTTTCTTATTAGGTGTACTTGCTGCTTGCAGCTGGCTTAACAAATCAAGAAATCGGTCGGGAATGGGCTGCTTGGCGACATCGTCATAAAAATTACGAAGTCGCTCCCCAATAAGATCAGAAACATCAGGCTTGGACTTGGCAGGTGGCATTTTGACTTTCTTCAATTTCATTTTGAGAGAACTGCCGTTCGTTGTTTTGTCAGCCATAAATCACCTTGGTCTTTGCCATTTCAAACCATCACTCTCCCTTTCAAGGGCTGCGTGAGTGGTCAGAATATTCCTTTTAATGGAGAAATAGAAAAAAAGTTCCAATATAAAAATTTATATTTTCAATCACGGAACCATTTGAAAGCCACGACGTTTATCATGCTAGGTTTGGTGGCATAAGGCTGCCAGCTGGCTGTCTTGGGGACTAATATGAACATTGCAACAACAATTGCTCCTTATTTGCCATATCTGCGCCGGTTCTCACGCGCTTTAACAGGAAATCAAGTCAGCGGTGACGCTTATGTGGTTGCCTTACTCGAAGCCATGATTGCTGATACGTTACAAATCGAAGTCAAATCAGATCCGCGCATGGCGCTCTACCGGGCTTATTGCAAGTTGTGGGAATCGATTTCGCTCAATCTTCGGAAGCCCGAACCTGACCAAACATGGGAGGCTTCAGCGCAACGGCAGCTTTCAAGCATTGCCCCCAAAGCCCGTGAAGCATTTCTGCTCATGGCGGTCGAAGGCTTTACCCAAGCAGAAGTGGGTCACATCCTCGGCACCGATGGAGCCCAAACATTGGCTCTCCTTGAACAGGCATCCGAAACTATAGTAAAACAAGTGGCAACTGATGTGATGATTATTGAAGATGAGCCTATTATCGCCATGGATCTTGAAAGCATTTTAGAAAGTCTGGGCCACAATGTAGTTGGCATTGCCCGCACTGAAAAAGAAGCTTTGCACATGGCAGCCACCATGCAGCCCAAATTGATACTTTCTGATATCCAGCTGGCTGACGGAAGTTCAGGCCTTGATGCGGTGAACAAAATTCTGAGTAATTTTGCCGTGCCGATTGTTTTCATCACCGCGTTTCCCGAACGTCTTTTGACGGGCGAGAAACCAGAGCCGGCTTTTTTGATTACCAAGCCATTTTTACCTGACATGGTAAAGGCCGTAATTAGCCAAGCATTATTTTTTGAGAGCGAACCACAAAAGCCAGAAAACCGGAACAAGATAGTTCATTCTGCGTTATCTTTATAGGTCACGTAATTTCATGCGACCCATAAATTATACTGGAGAACAACATGAACTGGGACAGTATTGAAGGCAATTGGAAGCAATACCAAGGAAAAGTCAAACAACAATGGGGCAAGTTAACTGATGATGACCTGACTGTGATCAAAGGTCGTCGCGACGAACTTGAGGGCCGTCTACAGACTCATTACGGATATGCCAAAGAAAAAGTGAAGGCCGAAGTTGACAAGTGGATGGGCGGTTTCTGATAAAGCAAATATAAATTTTAAGGCAGATCAATTGATCTGCCTTTTTTGTTGGTCAAGAGTTCATCACAGAGGCAAGAGGATCTTGCGAACTCCACCAGAGTCAATCAAAGTAATCACAAATTCCTGTGGCCCAATTATTTCAATATCAGTAACGCCTTCAGTTGAAGACTCAACGGTGCGTGAAAGTTTGATGTCATAGCGCGTAGCGCCGTGCTGAATATAAACTTCAAATTCAGTCCACTCCGAAGGTACGCACGGCTTGATTCTTAGTTTTTCACCTTCACGCGTGAAACCCAAAATAGCTTCCAAACCCGCGCGGTGCATCCATCCCGCTGAACCCGTGTACCATGTCCAGCCACCACGCCCCACATGTGGCGGCATAGAATAGACATCGGCTGCCACGACATAAGGTTCAACGCGGTAGTTTCGTGCAGAAGCTTCATCGCGCGCATTGTTGATGGGGTTGAGCAGGTAAAATAATTCAAACGCGCGTTCGGGTTGTTTTAAATCTGCGTGAGCAAAGATCGACCAAATGGCCCCATGGGTATATTGTCCACCATTCTCGCGAATGCCTGGGGGATAAGCTTTGATGTAGCCCGGCTCCTGCACGGATTTATCAAAAGGCGGCGTGAACAATTGCACCAAACCATCAGCCTGTTTCACAAGTTGAGTGTAGGATTCTTCCATGGCCGAAGCCGCCCGTTCAGCAGTGGCGCCACCGGATATAACCGCCCAAGACTGCGCGATTGAATCAATCTTGCACTCATCGCTTGTCGCAGAACCTAATGGGGTGCCATCATCATAATAGCCACGACGATACCATTTGCCATCCCAACCATGTTCTTCAAGTGCAATCTGCAATGATTGCGCGGCCTCGCGCCATGCACGCATACGGGGCTGATCGCCACGGATTTCAGCAATTGAAATAAAACTCTGCAGTGTGGAAAACAAGAACCAACCAAGCCACACACTTTCACCCTGCCCCGCTTCACCAACGCGGTTCATGCCGTCGTTCCAATCTCCAGTGCCCATCAGGGGCAGGCCATGGCTGCCAGTGGCTAAGCTGCGATCGAGTGCGCGCGCACAATGTTCATACAGAGTTGCCGTATCATCCGTTACCGTCGGCATAAAAAAGGCGTCGTGTTCACCTGGCATAAGTGACTGCCCTTCAATAAAGTGAACCATCTCATCAAGTATGTCAAAGTCGTCGGTCACTTTTACATAGCGCTGAACACAGTTTGCCAACCAAACAGTATCATCGGAAATGCGGGTGCGAACGCCTGCTTCTGTCGACGGCAACCACCAATGTTGAAAATCACCTTGCACAAACTGCCGCGCTGCCGCTTTCAAAATGTGGCCGCGGGCAAGCTCTGGCCTTGCGTTAAGCAGTGCCATTGAATCCTGCAATTGATCCCTGAAACCAAAAGCGCCGCTCGCTTGATAAAATCCAGACCGCGCCCACATGCGGCAAGCGATAGTTTGATAAAGCAGCCAGCCATTCATCATAATATCAAATGAACGATCTGGCGTTTTCACTTGCACCTGACCGAGTGTTTCTGACCAGAATTTCTCTACTGATTTTAAGACAGTTGCCGCTCCAATTTCTCTGTAGCGCGTGATGAGTGATTGAGCGTCCTGCGTATTGGCTCCTGCTCCCATAAGCATCAGCAGCTCCGCCGTCTCGCCTGGTCTAATAGTGACTTTAGTCTGCAAAACGCTGCAAGGATTAAGCCCAGCACCCGTCCGGTTTGACAAAGGCACAGCGCTTAAAAGGCTTTCAGGCGCACTGATGCTTCCGTAAGATCCCAGAAACTCGCGGCGATCACCCGTCCAACTTTTTTGCAATCCTTCCATATCGACAAATCCAACTTGGTCAGCACCCGATAAATTCCACGGATTGCGCATGAACATCGCATTCGTCGTCGCGTCTATCTCGCTGGTCAAAAATGGCGCGGTTGCAGCCCGCGTCATGCCCATCACCCATTCAACATAATGCGTAATTATAAGAGTGCGTGATACTTTTGATTTGTTGAAAATTTTTAAGTGTGAAAGCTTAATGGAATCCGAAAGCGGAACCAGCTGCAATAATTCCATTTGCAAATTGTTTATGTCGCGTTCAAAAATTGTATAACCAAAGCCGTGCCGTGTGCGATGTGTGCCCAAACTGGAACGCAGCGTTGCAAAGCAAGGGGAAAATAAATCTCCACCCGCTTCATCTTGCAAATAAATCACTTCGCTGGGAGGATTGCTAACGGGGTCGTTGCTCCAGCTGCTGAGTTTGTTTTCGCGAGAATTTCCATACCATGTATAGCCGCCGCCATCCGCAGTCGATTGAAAACCAAAATACGCATTAGCAATCACGTTGATCCAGGGTGCAGGTGGTACATGGCCGCTTTCAAGATGAGTTACATATTCTTTTCCATCTCGTGAAAAGCCACCGAAACTATTGAAAAACTCTAACGACTTAAGATCGAGCTCTGCACTTTTCGGTGACGTATAGAACGTTGCTCGCAGTGGTTTTTGCAATGGCTTAATTTCACGCGAGTCTCCAAGTCTTGCCATCTGAAGCGACAGACTGCCGCGACGGGCATAAAGCACAACTCTGGCCACAGCTGGCAAAACCCGTAGAGCTTCAACCGAAACAAGGTCAGCCCGCAGCATGTAAACTTGACCAAAATTATCGGGTGTATCTACAGGCCTGAGCAAATTAATCTTACGAACCAATGCCTCGATAGCCAGTTGCAAATCTTGAACATAAGATGACATGCGATCATTAAGAATGACCAGATCGACAACCAACCGCTTGGTCTTCCAATACACAAATGCATTTAAAAGCTGGTGGACCATTTCGATATCTTCGATGTCGTCGATGCGCACCAAAACAATTGGGCGATCTCCAGAAATTCCCATTTGCCACAATTGCGATTGGGCTCCCATGTCTTGCTTCAAAGATTTGGAAGAAGGCCGCAACGCCGCATTGGCATAAATGAGATGGCTGGCCAGTGTCTGATAAAGATGGGCATCGTCAACGCCAATCGACAGATGGCGCAACTGAATCTGTGCTTGCGTCCACGCCAGCGTTAAAGCCCGGTCATAGGCTGCCAATTGGCGATGGCGGTCCACTAAGTCCAACACGCCTTGACGTGAATCAGCCACAACCGTCCACATGGTGCAACTCACTTGCCTTCCCGCGGGAATACGCAATTTCCGACGCATAACGAAAACGGGATCAAGTACAGAGCCCACCGAACCCGAAAGAGGCTCACCGGACCTCATAGCCTGAGGCGTTCTTATATCGGAACCAACTCCCAAAAATATTGTGCGATCAGTTTCATATTCGACGTCACCCACAGCATTGCCCTTCACGAGCATAAATTGAGCCACCCAAATATCAGGATCACCCGGCGAACGTTTACGCCGCGTGGCGACGAGAGTTTCTAATTCTGCAACATATTCGGTCGTCACAAATATTTTTGAGAAAGCAGGGTGCGCCGTATCAGAGGCCGCTGGTGCCAGAACCAATTCGGCATAAGATGTAAACTCAATTTCCCTTGTTGTCAGCCCGGTGTTGATAAGCGTTGTGCGCCGCGCCTCAGCATTATCTTCCGGCGACACAACACATTCTAATGTGGTTGTAATGTACCCATCTTGGCGGGTGAATTCAGCTTTGTCTTCGCTGAAACTGACTTTATAATTTTCGGGCGCTGTAGAAACTGGCATGTAGCCAGCCGACCACGTTTTCCCACTGCGGCGGTCACGCAAATACGTAAATGAGCCCCAGTCATCGCAAACGCCATCCTCGCGCCAGCGCGTAAGGGCAAGTCCGTTCCAATTGCTATAACCAGATCCCGCTGCCGTGAGCATCACGGTGTAACTTCCGTTGGAAAGAATATGCGTCGTGGGCGATCCGCTTTGAGCTCCATCAATTACGCGGGCCGTTGGCACAAGTGCTGCGGGAATGACTTGCGAAACGATTGACGACTCCAAACGTTTTTGTTCCAATGGAACATCACGAGGTGCTCGCTCTTGCAATAATAACTCAGAAGCTTTGATCATCGGCTCTTCATGAAACCGGCTGCGCATCACCCCGTCCTTAACGGCATTCAAGATTGCAACAATTGTCATACCCTGGTGATGCGCAAAATAAGCTTGTACGAGAGCAACAGACTCGCCGCCGCGCAGACGCGATGGCGTAAAATCAAGCGCTTCGTAGAAGCCATAAGTTCCACGGCCACCAAGTTTCGCCAGTCGTTCATAATTCTTTGCCGCCAAACGCGGCGCAACCATCGCAGCAAGTCCTGTTGCATAAGGTGAGATCACGCGGTTATCAGCCAACCCACGCTTTAAGCCGAGGCCCGGCACACCAAAGTTGGAATATTGATAAGTGAATTCAATGTCCCTCGCATTGAAGGCCGACTCCGAAATGCCCCACGGAATATTGAAATTCGTTGCATATTCAATTTGGCGGTTCACGACCAAATGCATGGTTTGATCAAGCAATCCTGCACCAGGGGCCCGCATCACCAGCGACGGCATAAGATATTCAAACATTGAGCCCGACCATGAAACCAGTGCTGCACCACCCTTTACCGCTGTAACAGTGCGCCCGAGCCTAAACCAATGGCGCGTTCTCAAATCACCCTTTGCAATTGCAAAGAAGCTGGCGAGCCGCGCCTCAGAGGCCAACATATCGTAACAGCTCTCATCGCGCATCGCTTCGACAACACGGTATCCGATTGAAAATAATAAGCGCTGCGGGTTGAGCAGAAAATCAAACTCCATCAACAAAGCAAATTCACGAATATCAGCGTTCATGCTCATGATGCGCTTCACGAGATCTGCGGGAATACTGTCCATCATCGCAGCATCTGCAAGATGGCTTTCAATAGTGTCCTGCAGCGATTTTGCCCATTGTAATAATTGCTCGCCTTCAGGCGAGTTAAGCGCCTGCGAAAGGCGGTCAGCAATTGCTGTGATCTTTGACGTTTGCACAGCCAACTCAATGAGCCTTACAGCAATTGACTCAGGTGCTTCGTCCGCCTTTTTGAGCAACCGACGCAAGGCCGCAAGTTCAATTTCAAATTGCTTACGGATTGGTTTTAGAGTGTTCCTGTCATTTGCAATCTGTGCCAGCTCTTCTTCGACGATATGTTGCGCGTCGGCGATGCCATTGAGCATCGCTACCAAATCATGCGGCGATGTCATCCAATTTGTGAGGCAATTTGAGAGTGCGATCAAATGCCCGGCCAGATTTCCACTATCGACAGTGGAGACATATTTTGGCTCTAAAGGCTGCAAAGTTACGGTGTCATACCAATTATAAAGATGGCCGCGGTAAGTTTCTAAACGCCGGAGTGTCGCGAGCGTCGTTTCAATTTTCTTGAGGGTATCGCGTAAGCCCAGCCAACCGAATTCGCGTGCACTGGCAATTGACAGCAAATAGAGCCCAATATTGGTGGGCGACGTTCGGTGGGCAACAACAGGATTTGGCGTTTCCTGAAAATTATCAGGCGGCAACATGGAGTCAGGTGTTGCAACAAAGGTTTCGAAATACTTCCACGTTCGCCGTGCCACCAATCGCAGAATCTTACGGTCCTCTGGTGAAGCGGCCAGCGCATCTTCCAATTCCGGAGAAAGGCTCATTTTGTAGGCAACAAGTGGAGCCAAAATCCAGGCCGCCGCAAACGGAGTAATCACCATCCACTTTGGACTTGCGCCATAGGCTGCAACAGCGCCTGCGCACAACCCAATCACCAAGCTTGGCAACATTGAATGATAACTTGCAGCGACGCCCGATTTTGAATTGGACTGGCTTTGGGCAGCAGTCGTCCATTCCAGAAGATTTTTATGGCTGATGAGGAGGCGATAAAGCGTGCGCGCAATTGCATCCGCCATCAGATATGCTTGGTGGCCAAGAAAAATCAAATTGGCAGCAGTTGTGGCCACGGCTTGCGCAAAGTCCCCACCAATCGATTTCAGGCGGCTATCAAACGTCAGTGCTTGAGGACGTGGCAAAGCATTTGAAATTGCAGGAAGTAATGCTGGCAGCAAACTGAGTGCCACAATAAAAACTGTCCAGATCGCGGCGCTCGCCGTGGGCAACACCAACCAACCAGCAAACAAACTCAACAAAGTTGCAACTGGTGAAAGTGATCGGCGAATATTATCCACCATTTTCCAAAGGCCCAAGGGCGGTATGCTGATTTTTGAGGGTGATTTATTCAACATCCAAGGCAGCAGTTGCCAATCACCACGCACCCAGCGGTGCTGACGAGCAGACGCAACGCTGTAACGTTCGGGAAATTCTTCTACGACTTCGACATCAGTAGCGAGCGCTGAGCGCGCAAAAACGCCTTCGAACAAATCATGACTGAGCAACGTGTTTTCTGGAATTTTCGCGGCCAATGCAGCCTCAAAGGCATCGACATCATAAATGCCTTTCCCAGCAAATGAACCTTCTGCAAATAAATCTTGATAAACATCCGAAACCGCAAAGACATAAGGATCAATGCCGCGCGTTGATGAAAACACTTGCTGAAACAGTGAACCATAATGGCCAACTGGAAGTGAGGGTGTCACACGCGGTTGCATTACACCATATCCGCGTGTCACGCGCTTCACTGTGGCATCAAATTTTGGTTGATTGAGCGGATGGGCAATTTTACCAACCAAGCGACGTGCCGCATCACGGGGCAGCCTTGTATCAGCATCCAACGTCAGCACATATTTAATGGCACTCGGTAAGCGCCCACCGATCACCATAAAGCTCGTGTCATCAGCACCACGTAAGAGCCGATTTAACTCCTGCAGCTTTCCGCGCTTACGCTCCCACCCCATCCACTTACCCTGTTGTGAGTTCCACAGTCTTGATCTGTGCAGAAGCACAAAACGATTTGTACCGTGACGAAAATTCAATCGCGCAATTCCATCTATTGCGGTCCGCAACAGAGGTTCATCGGTCGCAATATGTTCAGAGGCCGCATCTCCCCAATCCGTAAGGAGAGAAAAATAAACCTCACCATCTCCGTTCGACAAAAAGTGAATTTCCAAACGATCAACCAGCTCTTCGATATCTTCATGCGATGTGAGAAGTGTTGGAATAACAACCAGCGTGCGAAAATCGGCGGGCACGCCATCACGCAAGGCGAGACCCGGCAGAATTGCAGCGTCCATCACCCGCGTTATGGCAAAATTTAGGAGTGCGAGAGCTGCGTCAGACACCGGAATGAGAGCCAGACATGCCAGAATTACAAAAAGCCAAATAGGAAGATTTAATCCAGCAATTATAATTAGTCCCATTGTCAAAAAAGCGAGTGTTACAATCGCTAATCCTGAAAGATAGCCCACGAGTCCAGATGACCGCAGTCCTTCGCGAATCTTTCGCAAGAAGGAGGCCTTAAAATTCAGTGTCGCCTCAAACTCTTTGCGCTCATCGCCAGCAAGCTTAGGCCCTGCATCATCTGTCCCCAGTAGTGCGCGTTGGGCAACGTCAATTTCGCTGTACTGGGAGCCGCGGGCCAATTGTTCTACCGCTGTGCGATAAATCGTGCGGCTGGCAAAGTCCATGTCGGCATAGGTTGCTGAGGTGCGCAGCAAGGCATCTACGTGACTCACACCATCGAACCATAACTCCCAGTTGACGTCGGAAATCAAACGCAAGCTGGTGATGATATTGCGTACTGTAACATTCGCGGCACCTTGTCTGTGATGTTCTTCATTCACCGCCGCATCAAGCGTATATCCCAAACTTTCGGTTTTCACTTTCAACCATTCTAACGTCAACACGGCAAGGCCATCATGATCGCGCAAACGCTGAATCAGTTGAACGGCGAACGCTTGCGATATTTTTGGCTCTTTTGTGCGCTTGAATAAATCAATGACGGAGGCCGCCTGATCGCCAGCACTTAAAACTTCATCGGCCAATGCATCAGCCGCTTCGCGGGCTTTACGTGACTCAACAATACGCTGCGAAACCCGCCGCAAATTTTCCACGAGGATCAGCCTGAGACTGATAGCGACTGCCCACAACTCACCAATCGTCAACACTTGGACATGTTGATACGCATTCACAAAATCAGTGAGGGACGCCGCATCAAACCGACTGTCCGTATGGGCGACATGGGCCCAGACCAATCCGAATATTCGCGGATGCCCTGCCAGTGGGCCTGCAGCTAATTTCGGCAGTTGCCGGTAAAATCCTTCAGGTAAATCAGCGCGGGTTTGTCGAATTTGTTCTTCAACAAGATGATAATTATCAATCAGCCATTCAGCAGCAGGAGTGATGGATTTACCTAAAGCCACGGCATTGCAAATCTCACTATCAGCGACATTCAACTCGGCTGCGTTGTCGCGCAATCGGTCGATGATAGAATAGACAACAGGCGGTTGGTCTGTCACTTGCTGAGATTCAGCCAAACTGTGTGCATGCTGACGAAGCCGCTCTAACCCAAAAATTTCAGCGCTAATTGGTTGCAGGTCATCCCATTGTTGGGCGTTTTTATTAAAAATCCGCAGCATGGTCAATCGCGTGAAAATGAGGAACGGTCATAGCAACCCCTTTGCTGTTGGCTCACGCGACTAAACGCGCCACTTCCACATTTGTTCCACGCTTTGCGAATATGGCAGCAGACTTAACCTACGACATGTGCGGTTGGTCTATCGCGGCCATTGGCTAATTCTTCGTGCCATGTGCCATCTGAATCTTCGAAAGCAATGCCGACAGTATCTCCCAGAAGCCCATGTTCTCGCGCTGCAGTCACAGCAGCTCCACGTGCGTCGTCATGCGTACGGTAAGTTTCTGAAAAGGTTTCACCAACTTGATAGGCCCAACCTTCGCCATGTCTGACAATCTTGTAAATGACGTGAGACATTTTGCTTTACCGCAAGCCAAAAAAGCCGAGCACAGCAATCACGACAACAACAAGACCAACGAGATAAATAATCGAGTTCATTGCAAGTCTCCTAAATTAAAAACGCATTTCTCTATTTATCTCAATGCTAAACTTTAAAAAAAGTTCCACAAGTTCACGTCAAACTTTCAAAAAAAACCACGGGAAAATAATTCCCGTAGTGACGTGGAAAATCTGAATTTATGCCGCTTCAGCTTGCAAATTGACAACTGTCTCGGCCAATGTGGTCAAGGCAGCGTCAGTGTTCTTTTCCTCATCTAACGTTGCATCAAGAAGCTCGGCCGCATCATCAAGGCCGAGTTCGCTGGCCCAGCATTTCAATGTGCCGTAACGCGCAATTTCGTAATGCTCCACTGCTTGAGCCACGGCAATCAATGCGGGATCAAGTGCTGCCGTACCTTTATAGTCTTCAATCAGACCTTCACCTTCTTTGACGATTCCCACAATCGCATCGCAGGTTTTGGCCACGGGCTTTGCATCAATAGATGCAAATACATCTTCAAGTCGCTTGACGTGACCTTCAGTTTCAAGCTTGTGCTTTTCAAAAGCTTTTTGGAGATCAGGTGATGTTGCAGCCTTAGCCATTTTCGGCAATGTGGCAACAATCTTCTTTTCGGCAAAATAAATGTCTTTCAAAGTGTCATGAAATAAATCACTCAGATTTTTTTGTGTTTTGGCCATAGTTTTTCTCCTGTTCTAGTAAGGTTGTTACATTATACGATTGTCGCGCTCCGCTGCAGCGCGGGTCGATTCATAAGGAGCAGCGGCGGGATCAAATTTATCCCACCCAGTCTCACGGTAAGCTGCCGATTGTTCGACGGGATCGAGTGGAATGTAATTGCCAAGAATGGCTTGCACTTTGGCAACGTCATGGTCTTCAGTTTTCACTGAAACCAAAGTTCCACCGCGGCGCACGGCTTCGGAATAAACATGGGCATGGTCTTCTGGAATGCCACTGTCGATAAGCGAGCCAACAATGCCGCCTGTCGCACTTCCGGCTGCAGCGCCCAGCGCCGTGGAAGCTAACCAGCCTGCAGCAACCACAGGGCCGAGCCCCGGAATTGCCATAAGGCCAAGCCCCGCCAAAAGGCCAGCAGCACCACCAAGGGCTGCACCCACTGCCGCGCCAGAGCCGGCCTCTGTGTCTTGCTCAAGGACTTCGAAATCACCCCATTGCTCGCCGACCCGGTGGTTCGCAAGCACGCTGATTTCCGACATAGGAATGCCAGCTGATTCAAGTTCGCTAACAGCTCCGCGGGCTTTCTTGTAAGTATCATAAGCTCTTGTGATCGTTTGCATGTGAATGCCTTTCATGTTTGTGAAAATGAATATATTTATTGAGCGACAACATTGCCTTTGTAATCAACTGCAACTGTCACACTTTTGCCGTCTTGCATGGCGGTGCCTCGCCAAATTCCCTTGTCATCCATCACCAATGACGCAGGCATAGAAATGCCATGTGCAACCACACGGTCTTTTGCTTGTGATTCAGTGAAGCTATTGGCTCCAGCCAAGGGTGCCCCAACGTCGGCATCGGCAATCTTGAAGAAATCTGTTTTGCAACTTTCCTGAAACACAGTTTCAGTCATCGTGCCATCGGCACCTGTCGTTTGGTTGGCAATGCGCATCAGAGCAAGGTAGCGATCACCTTCAGTGCCGCTCAGTTTACCGTCGCTATTAGCGTCCGCAATCTTCCACAATGACGTGCACTCAGCCTCGGTCATTGCTAAAGCAGGCCCACTGAAAATAAGACAAGAGGCGGCAACTAGAAAAATCGATTTCATGTGATATGTCTCTTTCATGATGTGTTGTGCGCGGTTGACCTGCGCTTGGTTGTGGTAACGCCGCGATCACCACAAAGTTCCCGGCCTAAAATGCTCACCAATAAATTTCTTGGGGAGCTTCGGGTAGAGATCAGTTTTTGAAAGAAATTATTTTAGCGCTCTCTAAAGGCCCGCTCTAATTGATCAACAAACGGCTTCACAAGATAAGAGAGTACAGTTCGGCTTTCTGTTTGCATAAAGGTTTCCACCAACATTCCAGGCACAAGTTTTTTACCGCCCAACTTATCAAACTCCGTCGCCAGCACCTCAACTTGAGTGACATAATACACATGGCCGGATTGTTGGTCAGTGCTAGTCGCTGGAGATACAAAGGCAACTTTGCCAAAAATTTCGGGCGTATTTCTGGAGCTGAAGGCCGTAAATTTGAGTTTTGCCGATTGGCCGACAAATATTTGATCGATGTCATTTGGTTGCACTTTAACTTCGATCTGCAATTTTGCATCTAGAGGTACGATAGTTAAAAGTTTCTGCGCTGGCGTAATAATGCCGCCCACCGTATTCACGGTAACTTCATTGATTGTTCCGGCAATGGGAGATTTAATTTCCATGCGCGTCATCCGATCTTCAATGGCGGCTTTTCGCGTCAATAACTCAGCAATGCGCGGTTCAATATCTGACAGTTGTTTTTGCGCGTCAGTGCGCGCGGTTTCTTCAACCGCCTTTATTTGCAAATCAATTTCATTTTTATGCGCGTTAGATTTATTGATCGAAGCTTCGATTTGCTCTTTATCTGCTTTGAGCTTATTCAAATCGCGCTCAGTGCTATAAACCCGTGAGCTATCAATCAGCCCTTTTTTCCGAAGAGCAAAAAATTTATTATACTCTTTTTCTACCAAAACAAAGTCGACGGCATTGGCCTTTATTTGGGCATTTAAGGCTATAATTTCTTGGTCAGCCTGAGAGGCCGCCAACGTCAATTGTTTCACCTGACTGATGCGATTCTCGCGATTGCCTTTGAACAACCGTGTTTCGCCGAGATAGACATCTGATTTCCCAATATCAACGTCAAGCTTCTCAATAGGCGGCACCATTTCATCTTTGCCATCACGTTCAGCTTGCAATCTTTGGCGCTTTGCCAAAAGTTCCAGAAGTTGACCACGAATGATTTGAACTTCAGATTTCATTTGGGTGTCGTCAAGGGTGAAGAGAACTTGGCCCTCTTTAACTTCGTCACCTTTCTTCACATCAATGGTGTGCAATATGCCGCCGTCTAAATGCTGAACGACACGGATGTCTTTATCGACCATGACTTGGCCTTGGCCAATCACAGCGCCTGACAACTCTGAAGTTGCCGCCCAAACGCCAAAACCACCAACCAGACATAACGCAGCCAAGCTGCCCATCGCGACCCGCTTGCCAATACCGAGGCCTTTTTCACGACCAATTGATAAGTCGATCTCGCCTTTTTTTTGTGTTGATTTAGATGCTTTAGCCATTTTTTCTAATTTTACTCAAAATGCGGGCCAACGACAATTTAGTCGCGGACTATCCAACAGCAGTCGAAGGCCCATCATCACATGCGAAGTCTAAATAAGGATTTAAGCGACTTGCCATTCGACGATATGGAGATGATGGTCACCTTCCAATAGGATGGACACATCAAGGTTTCCATCATTGTCAAGATCAGCTTCGATGTAAGTTTTGCCAACCCCTTCAACCACTTCGTGGCGCACATGGATGGGTGTTACCTGATCAATGCCCGTTTGGCTTGGGTTAGTGTTGTCGTTACTTGTATAGACAGCTTGAAAGTTCTGATCTGGTGTCAGTGTAGTGTCTTCAAAAAGATCATATTTTACGATCCGCACCCAGTCGCCGACTTCAAAGCCAGCAATTTGCACAGTGGCAGTTTGGTGCGCAGCCGTAGTGAATGAAAATTCATCGTTGCCTGCGCCGCCCTCTAAAGTGTAAGTGCCGCCGCCGATCGTAAATATGTCTGCACCGTTGCCACCTATGAAATGTTCTATACCATTGAAAATATCAGTTCCAATTTCAGAACCCGTGGCCTTGCCTTGCGCAATATCAATCGTCACTGAACTATCCGCATCTTGATAGCTCAGAGTGTCATAGCCTGAGCCACCAGAATAAGTTTGATTTTGGATGATTATTGCTGATGTTGTGGCAATTGTTGAAATATCAACCACGGGGTTAGAGCCGCTGTCGATCACTGTTTCACCTTGGCAGTCGGCATCTGGTTCAGGCGTATCAATTTCATCGGTAATGTGAAGGTGCTCTTGCGCATCATGACCCGCAGCAAAAAATTGATCGTCTCCACTGCCAGTCGCAAAATTTTGCATCTGCTCAAAATAGTCTCCGTTGAGTTGCGAGCCAGTCGCAGTTCCATGAGATATATTTATTGTAATTGCAGTTTTTGCAGCAGTGTAATCCAGTGAATTAACACCAGCGCCACCAATGAAGGTATTGCCGCCTGCGCTGACAACGGCCACTTGAGAACGTGCAGCAGGATCGAATGAAATTGCCGCGTCTACTGCCAGTGTGGGCGGCACGCTTTGATTGCGCTCTGCAGGATTATAGTTCGTGGCTATATCCTGCACCAGAACAGCAACGCTGCTACTCATGTTTAGGAAGCCGGAAGATGGTGCCGGATTGAGGGCCGCAATAAAAGTGTCATTGGCTTTTCCGCCTTGGAAAATCTCAAAGTTTTGAAGTGTGTCGGTGCCTACATCTGCCCCTGTTGCAGTGCCTTTAACAAGGTCAATGACGATACTCTTGGCGCCCAGTGCATAGCTCACTTTATCGACGCCGGTCCCACCATTAAAAACATCATTTTGTGAATCAGCGTCAGCAATGACAGTGTCATTGCCAATGCCTGCATTCACATTATCAAGACCCACGCCATCATAAATCCAATCTCGGCCAGAACCACCGTTGAGAATGTCATTGCCCGCTCCTCCGAATAACCGGTCGTTGCCACTGCCGCCCGAAAGCACGTCATCACCGTTGTTGCCATAAAGAGTGTCATTACCGTTGCCGCCGTTTATAACGTCTTTTCCGTCGCCACCAAAAATAGTGTCGCTGCCACAGCCACCATTGATCACATCGTCGCCGGCCTTGCCGTCAATAATGTCTTTGCCGTCGCCACCGCTGATAATATCGCTATGATTTGTACCATTGAGAGTGTCGTCACTTGCTGTGCCTGTAAATGTTGGCTGCGCCAAAACAGTTGCCGTCGCTTTTGCTTCGACAAGACTGATGCCATCACTGACTTGATATTTAATCTCGATCGGACCAGAAACGTGAGACGGAAGTGCGAAACGACCATTGGCATAGGCCAGAGCTTCACCATTTACAGTCACGTTCAACACACCCAGACTGTCAGTTGGATCTTGATCAGTAAAGTTCAGGAGCAAATCTGCAACAGTGATTGCAGCGATGTCATTGGCATAGAGATCAGCCAAACGCACCGGGCCCTTGCTGGTTGGCGCATGATTATTGGCTTCGCGTTGCGAAATCGTTCTCGTCGCCACTGGTTGTTCCGGCGATGGCGAACGACTGGCAATAACGTTAGCTAGAACATTGCCAGTAACCACAGGCAAGCTATTGTCATTTTGCGCCATGACCGGGAAACGGACAGTGCCTCCGAAACTTCCAGTTAAACCTTGGAGCGGAGAATTATAGCGTAAACCCGACACGTCGAATGCTGCTTCAGGACCTTGCAGCGAGGACAAATACTTTGACCCACCTTTTGGCACAGGAAAGTCCAGCGGCAGCGTTTCGAAACTCTGCTTTGTTAGGTCTGGTCCAGCAACACTTGTCTGATCACCTGATGGAACAGTCACGTCGTCAGCTAGATTTGGAGAATGGGAATTATGCTGAGGACCTGGATGGCCTTCTGGGGTTTCATGGGCTGCAACTGCCCCTAAAGAACTCTTCATAAAAAGAACCAAAGCTGCAAGGCTAAAGCCCAAAAAGAATGGTTTGCGTGACGGCTTTTGAGCAGTTTTGATTTCGAAGCGCTCACGGCCTTTCGGCTCGGCGTCCTGACCCCGGGTTCGTTGAATGTCAATCACAGTCATCTCACCACCTCATGCTGTTACGAGTTTTGGTGCGGCCATTTGAACCTTCTGCGGCACACCCGGTGCGTTGGCTGGCGGTTGTTTGGCAAGGCCTTGCCCCTGCCCGAGAATTTCGTCCTTGGCACCAAAGGCAATCAACTTGCCCTGTTGTACAACGCCGATCAAATCAACTGCAGCTAAAGCACTTGGACGATGAGCCACAACGATGGCAATACCACCGCGCTTTTTAACGCCCGCTATTGCTGCGGTTAAAGCCTGCTCACCTTCGCTGTCGAGATTTGAATTTGGTTCATCCATAATCACAACGAATGGCGAACCATAAAGTGCGCGCGCAAGTCCGATGCGCTGCCGTTGACCCGCAGACAGTGTTTCTCCCTGCGAACCAACTTGTGTTTGATAGCCATCTGTCATGCGCACGATGAGCTCGTGAATGCCGGCAGCTGTTGCTGCAGCAATTATGGCTTCGGGATTGGCCTTGGGATCGAGCCGCGCAATGTTTTCACCGATTGTGCCATCGATCAAAGCAACTTCCTGCGGAAGATAGCCAACCATTTGACCAAGTGTTGTTTCAGGCCATTGCATAATTTCGGCTTCGTCAAAACGAACCGACCCACGAAGCCCAGCCCAAATGCCGGTCATAGCGCGAACCAAAGATGTTTTACCGCCACCCGAAGGCCCAATTATGCCAAGCGCTTGTCCGGCTTTCAATTCGAAGCTCACTTCACTGAGCAAGACCTTACCAGATGATGGCGCTGCAACTGTCAACTTTTCAACTTTGAATGTGCGCGTCGCAACGGGAAGATCCATGTTCTTGCGCTCATCTTCAAGAGCCACCAAAGTATCCACAATGCGTGACCACGCAGTTCTGGCCTGAATCACATTTTTCCAATTGGCGATTGCCATATCGACCGGGGCCAATGCGCGGGCAGATGCGATCGAGGCCGCAATAATTGCACCACCTGACATTTCACCTTGGATTGTAAGGTAGGCACCAAGCCCAAGGGTTGCTGATTGCAAAATCATCCGAAAAATGCGGCTGATGGCGCCCATCGTTCCTGAAACATCATTCGCGCGGGTTTGTAATTTCAAATGCTCGCTGTTGGCAGTTACAAAACGCGAGACAGCATGGCCTGCAAAACCCATCGCGCGCAGCACTTCAGAATTTCGGGCGTTCGAATCTGCAATAGCATTGCGTGCAATTGCCGCCTGATGGGTGACACCAGCTAGTTTCCGGGTGAGCAGTTCATTGGCGATGGCCAACATAGCAAGCACAAATGCACCAGCAATAACTAAAGCACCCAGCAACGGATGCAATGCGTAAACAAATATAAGATAAAGCGGCAACCATGGGAGATCGAAAAGTGCCATTGGACCTTGGCTTGCCATAAAGCCCCGAACTGTATCAACATCACGACCGCGCTCAAGCGCCTCAGAGGTCGAAAAACCAAAGCGCGGCATATCAATCGCAACTTTGTGAGCGAGGGGTGCCAACTTACGGTCGATACTTGCGCCCACCCGCACCATGATTTGACTGCGAACTGTTTCAAAAACCCCTTGGAAAGCATAAAGGCCGATGGCCAATGCAGACAGCGCCAGCAGCGTGGGAACGTTCTGCGAGGGAATGGCGCGATCATAAATCTGCATCATGTAAAACGAGCCTGTTAAGGCCAACATATTTATGATGCCGGATATTGAAAATACAAAAACAAAAAGACTTCGAAGACCACTTGTGATCTTGGAGGATACTTTACGACGGGCCGCACTGTTATCTTTTTTCATCACAAAATCCTATCCATTCGCGTTTGCCTCCACGAATTTTTCTGAAACTGCAGCAGTTCTGTTGCAGAGTGAGACGGAACGAGGTTAATGTCCTCGTCCCGTCCATTCGTTAGGAGTTAAGCTGCAAAATCCGCGCCAGTCAGCGTGTGATTGCCTTGCAGGTCGAATTGGAAGTGATTGCCATTGGCATCAACACCGTTAATGACCGTATGGTTTGTGCCAACATCATAATGTTGAGCAATATCGCCATTTGCCGTCGCAGCACCATTAACCAAAGTCAGTGTTGCACCAGTCATCATGGCGTGGACATTAATCACGTCACCGGCTTCGAAGTTCAGGATAGTATCGCCATCAGCGTTTGCCGCGGATGTAAACACAATCGTATCATCGCCAGTACCAAGGTCGATCACGTTGTGATCGGCAGAGGCTGTGATTGTATCGTTGCCAGCACCTGTAGTGATATTTTCAATGCCGTAAGCATAGTCTGTCACACCATTGGTGGTCACGGTGCCTGTAGCAAGGTTGGCAATTATATTGGACATGACAGCCGCCATGTCCAAGGTATCTACACCAGCATCACCCAGATATGTGTCGGCACCGTCATTGTCAGAAGCGATGAAGGTATCATTGCCAGCGTCACCTGAAACATAGTCATCACCGCCAAGACCCTTGAAGGTGTTGTTTCCAACATCACCTATCAAAACGTCATTTTGGGCAGATCCAATTGCGTTTTCTATACCATACAAGAAGTCCATCGACGTTCCGTCCCATGAAGCTCCATATGTGCCGCCAAAGTCAGAAGCACGAAGATCAACACTCACACCACTCTGAGATGTAGTGTATGAAACAGTATCGTTGCCACCTTCACCGAAGATAGTGTCAACACCGCCTAATCCTTCAAATACGTTAGCACTGTCATTACCTATCAGAAGGTCACTTTGCTCAGAACCAATCATATTTTCGATGCTGTAAAGAAAGTCCATCGATGTGCCATCCCAAGAAGCGCCATAAGTACTGCCAAAGCTTGTTGAGCGAAGATCAACATTCACGCCACTCGTTGATGAAACATAGGATGCCGTGTCGCTGCCACCTTCACCAAACATAACGTCAACGCCATCTAAGCCTTCAAACACGTTGTCGTTAGTGTTGCCGATGAGTAAATCATCATACTGCGTACCAACAATGTTTGAAATTCCGATTAGGTTAGTTTGAATAACACCATTCCAGCTGTAACCAACACCTTGAGCAGTACCGCCCCCTTGCAGTTCGACTTGCACACGTGAACCGGAGTTACGGTAGTCAACGGTATCGTTACCGCCGTCACCGTAGATGTTGT
>JANOXS010000133.1:0-24500 GCA_031418535.1 Hyphomicrobiales bacterium
ATGGTGAGTTGGAAACTGATTTAAAGAAACAACAAGGAGAAATAATATGACAAAAACTTATGCCGATATGCTGGCCGCCGCCCGCGCTGAAGTCGAAACCATTTCTGTAGAGGATGCCAAGAAATTGCTGGGCGATCCCAATGTGGTGTTTCTTGACGTGCGCGACGGCACCGAAGTAGCGCAAGGCAAAGTGAAAGGCGCATTGCATGTGCAGCGTGGGCTTTTGGAATCCAAGGTCGATCCAGCATCACCTGGATACGTGAAAGAGATTACCCCAGAGAAAACCCTGATCACCTATTGCGCTTCGGGCGGTCGCGCTGCACTGGCAGGCCAAACGTTGAAAGAAATGGGATACACCAAAGTTTTGAACCTCGGAAAGTTCCAAGACTGGAAAGACGGCGGCGGCGAAACGGAATAGCTCTTACTTTCTACCTCCCTCTCCCCGGCGGGGAGAGGGTTGGGGCCCATTGCCCTTGCAATGGGAGGGTGAGGGGCCTTAGCTTAGGTCTCATGCGAAAAGACCCCACAACTCTCGAACGAGCTAGAACTTTGCGCCGCGAATCCACCCCAGCTGAATCAAAACTTTGGCAAAACTTACGCAACCGCCAACTGAACAACTTCAAATTCGCAAGACAAGAACCCATCGGCCCCTACATCGCCGATTTCGTGTGCAGATCGCGGAAACTCATCGTAGAGATTGACGGGGCAACCCACGAGACGCCGGAAGAACTAGCCCACGATGCAACCCGAACAGCATACTTGGAACGCGATGGCTATCGGGTAATCCGTTTCAAAAATGAAGAGATCTTCGGCGATTTAAGTCCGGTGCTAGAAACGATAATTCGGCATTTGAATTAAGGCCCCTCACCCTCCCACGCCTAAGGCGCGGGCCCCAACCCTCTCCCCGATGGGGCGAGGGAATTTAGAACTCTCATTTCCTTCCTACTCCCACTGCCCCAAAGGGGAGAGGGTTGGGGCCCGCGGAGCGCAGCGAAGTGGGAGGGTGAGGGGACTTCAATTCTATCCCCGCCTTCTAACCCGCCTCGCCCCGCCATCATCGCCCAGCGTCACCACATCCTTATGCGGGGGCAGTGTCACCACCTTCTTCAAATTCACAAAATCCGCTGTCTTATGCGGCAAGGCCATGGCTTCAACAAAGTGCTGCTGGAATAGGGGCTCCACCGCTGTTTCGATTTTTTCGATGCGGCGCACCACCGCTTCAATCTCATCGCGCGCAGCTTTGTTGAGCAGGGCGATGCGCGCACCTGTGCCAGCGGCGTTGCCAGCGCTTTGCACGTGCGCCAAATCACAATCGGGGATCAAGCCCAACACCATGGCGTATTTCATATCGATATGAGACCCAAACGCACCGGCCAATCTGATCTTGCCAACAGTTTGAATTTCTAACTTGTCCATCAACAAGCGAACACCAGCATAGAGGGCAGCTTTGCCCATTTGTATCGCGCGCACGTCGTTTTGTGTCACTTGAATGGTGGGTTCATTGCCGCCCTCGCGACCTTTACGGATGACATAGTTGAATGTCCGTTTGTATGCTTCGATGCGGGGTGATTTTTCTGCAAGGCCGCCATCGACCAAACCGTCCTGATTGATAACCCCTGCGAGATACATTTCGGCGATAGCTTCGATAATGCCGCTGCCGCAAATGCCAGTCACTCCTGTTGAAGCAATCGCCTCTTCAAAGCCCGGTTCGTCGCTCCACAATTCGCAACCGATAACTCTATAGCGAGGCTCTAGCGTTAAGGGATCAATCCGCAGGCGTTCAATGGCACCGGGGGCCGCGCGTTGGCCGGATGAAATTTGCGCGCCTTCAAAGGCGGGGCCAGTGGGCGATGAGCAGGCGAGCAGTCGCGCTTTCGAACCCAGCACGATTTCCGCATTGGTGCCCACATCCACGCACAGCATGATCTCATCCGATTCATGCGGCGCTTCGGACAGCACCATGCCCGCAGCATCCGCCCCCACATGGCCCGCAATGCAAGGCAGCACATAAGCATATGCGCCTTGGTTCAGTTTGAAATCCATTTCACGGGCCGGAAAAGTGAGCGGCAGTCCGGTGGCCAGCGCGAAAGGTGCACCGCCCAGTTCCGTAGGGTCTATGCCAAGGAACAGATGATGCATCACAGGATTACCCACCAACACCACTTCCATCATGTCATTAAGATCAACACCCGCCTGCCTGCCCACTTCTTCAGCCAGCTGCTGCAGGGCCACGCGGATGGCAGTGGTCATTTCCACTTCGCCACCGGGGTTCATCATCACATAGGAAACACGGCTCATCAAATCTTCGCCAAAGCGAATTTGCGGGTTCATCAATCCAGCACTGGCCACAACTTCGCCTGTTGACAAGTTTGTGAGATGCGCCGCGATGGTGGTGGAGCCTACGTCTATGGCGATGCCAAACGCTTTGTCATGAAAGCCCGGCCAGATGGAAACGAGGCGATTGCCGCCACCGGGCGCGCGAGAATAAACCGCGCAGGTGATTTTCCATTCACCAAGCTTGAGCGCTTTTTGCAACGCTGCAATGATGGGCAATTCAGTGGTGATATTCTCAACACCCCATTGCTCTTTCAGCGCGATAAACACCCGCTCCAAATCGGAGGAGGGCTTGTGCATATCCGGCTCTTCAACTTCGATGTAATAAAGCGTGGTCGCGGGATCAAGTTCAATGGCGCGGGTGTCAGCTTCCTTGCGCACCACTTGCTTGTGCACTTGGGATTCCGGCGGCACATCAATAACCAGATCGCCTTCAATTTTAGTTTGGCATGAAAGACGCCGACCAGAGGCCAGCCCGCGCAAACGGTCATAACGCTCTTCAACTTGACTAAACGCGGAGACGTGATCAGCAGCAGATGTTATGCCATGCTTGGCAAAATCACCTTCACCCACATTGATCTGACAGCGCCCGCAAATAGCGCGGCCTCCGCAGACGGAGTCAATGTCCACACCGAGCGAGCGAGCAGCTTGTAACACGGGTGTGCCTAATGGAAACCGCCCGCGTTTGCCGGAGGGCGTGAAAACGATAAGCGGGTTCGCCTCAGACATTAGCGCCTGCGCCTTTCCTCACGCGCTTTGCGGCGGGCTTCAATATCTTCGTTCGATGATTGCAGACCAGCAGCTTGCGCCGAGGCGGATGGACCTGCCGTCATTTCACGGAATCTATTGGTCCAGAATTTGCAGTGCGCATCCGTGCCGTTCAAAACATTGGCACCGAAAATCGCGTGCATGTCTTCATCATGCAGTGGGTTCATAATGGCTGATGTCATGCCATGGCTTGCTGCCATGGCGAGGAAGTAGCCTGTGAGCGCACGGCGGTTGGGCATTCCGAATGACACATTCGATGCACCGCACGTGGTGTTCACTTTCAATTCTTCACGCAGGCGCCGCACGAGGCGAAACACCTGTTGGCCAGCCGTGCCCATAGCACCAATCGGCATCACCAAAGGGTCCACCACAATGTCCCATGGCTTAATGCCAAAATCGGCAGCGCGGTTCACAATTTTTCGGGCCACTTCAAAGCGCACATCTGGGTCCTCGCTGATGCCCGTTTCATCATTGGAAATGGCAACTACTGGAACATTGTATTTTGCAATGAGCGGCAAAATAGCTTCGAGCTTTTCTTCTTCACCAGTGACGGAGTTCACAAGGGGACGTCCACGAGCAACTTCCAGTCCCGCCTTCAAAGCGGATGTTACCGAGCTATCAATGCACAAGGGCATGTCCGTGATCGATTGAACAATTTCCAAAGTCTGGCGCATCAAGGGCGGCTCAGTTTCATTGGGGTTCACGGCGGTGACACCCGCATTGATGTCTAAAATATGCGCTCCAGCGGCAACCTGCGCCAGAACGTCCTTGATCACCGTTTCAAAATTGCCAGCTTGCATTTCAGCCGCCAACTTTTTGCGGCCAGTGGGGTTTATGCGCTCTCCAATCACAGTGAAAGGTTTATCAAAACCGATAATGTGTTCGCGGGTGGCGGATGCAACGAGAGTGTGGGTCATTTATGAGGCTTTCCCGCCAGTGGCGATAAGGGCTTTGATAAGGTCGTGGCTATAATGCATTTCGAGGTCGGCTTTGGCTTTTTCGACTTCTGCGGCCATATCATCGGACACGGGCACAGGTTCGCTGCGCCGCCAATCTGCCAGATAAGCATCGGACTCGGTGGCACCAGACCGCATGGCAGCCATATCAATGGCTTCCATAAAGCGGTTGTCCAACATGCGTTTTTCTTCTTTGCGGCCAATTTTAACTGAGACCGCCGAAGGAATATCGCGCCAATAGGTGATGATGAGATTTGCCATATAGAATCTATGCCCTGTTCTGAAAGCGGCGTGTAGCGCAAAAACGACAGGGCCTCAAGTCTGAGCGAAAAGCTTAAGCCTTCTTCGCAAACTCCGCTCCGCTAACCGCAACACCTTTCCAAAACGCCACATAGCCTTTGATCGGCGAGGCAGCGGATTTTGGATCATTATAGACCCACATGGCATTTGTGTTGGTTTTGCCATCGACCACCACGTCCATATAATTGGCGGTGCCTTTCCAGGGGCAATTGCTGGTGTGATTTGAGGGGATAAAGGATTCCTTATTTAACGCTTCAGGTGGAAAATAGGTGTTGTTGTCGAATGTAATGCAGTTGCCTGATGCTGCAATGATGTGGCCGTTCCATGAGGCTGTTGTTGTGGACATGAGAGCTCCTAAGAAATAATATTTTTTGCGCGTAATGTTTCAACGTCTGTTACGCCTAAAAGCTCGCGAAGGATTATTTCCGTACTGCTGCCCAATCGTGGCGCTGCCCTATCATATTCAATCGGTGTTTCTGACAGCACAATCGGGTTTGCTATGCCGGGCACTTGAACGCCATCTTCACGTGTTTGTCCAATTTGCAAGCCACGGGCCAGAACCTGTGAATCGGCGAAGACTTGATCAATCGTGTTGATGGGCCCGCAGGGCACGGCGGCGGACTCAAATGCTGCCACCCAGTGGGCGGTGCTTTGGGCCTTCATGGCTGGAACGAGCAGGGGGATGAGTTCGGCGCGGCCTTCCACGCGGCCCCGATTAGCGGCGAATTTCTCATCAACTGTTACACCAATGATGCGGCAATATTCAGCAAACTGGCGATCATTGCCCACTGCCACGATGATGTGTCCATCGGCAGTTTCAAATGTTTGATAGGGAACAATATTAGGATGGGCATTGCCCAAGCGCTGTGGAACTTTGCCACCGACCAAATAATTGAGACCTTGGTTGGCCAGCACCGCTACTTGCGTGTCGAGCAACGCCATATCAATGAATTGCCCTTGGCCTGTTTGGTTTCTGTGGTGCAGTGCGCCCAAAATTCCAATCACACTATAAAGTCCCGTAAAGACATCGGCAAAGGCCACACCCACTTTCATGGGCTGGCCGTCTGGTTCGCCAGTGATGGACATGAGGCCAGACATGCCTTGGATCATAAAGTCGTAGCCAGCGCGGTTGGCATAAGGCCCGGTTTGACCAAAACCAGTGATTGAGCAATAAATGAGGCTTGGATGCGTGGCCTTCAGGCTCTCGTAGTCCAAGCCATATTTAGCCAGACCGCCCACTTTGAAGTTCTCAATTAAAATATCAGATTTCGCCGCTAAGGCCTTGATAAGACTCTGACCTTCTGGCTTTGACATATCAATGCAGACGGAATGTTTGCCGCGATTGGCTGAGGCGAAATAAGCGGCATCTCCACCTTCTAAAAACGGCGGGCCCCAGCCGCGTGTATCGTCGCCTTCGCCGGGTTTTTCGATTTTGATCACTTCAGCGCCCAAATCAGCCAAAGTTTGCGTGGCCCATGGCCCGGCGAGGACGCGGGTGAGATCGAGCACGCGAAGGCCAGTGAGTGGTCCTGCCATTATGTTTGATCCATTAATTTGTGCCACAAATCTTCGTCGATATTGATCCCTTCAAGCGCCGCCCTCTCTAGCTTTTCAGCATATGGATTTTTGCTGCGTTCGCCGCCAATGGCAAAGCTGGGATCAACCGGACAACCGATCCCAAAGTTTTCGGACACACTGCTCGGCAACAGAAAAAGACCGTGGCGCACATTGCGTAAAAACACTCGGCCATTTTTAAGAATATCATTTACAAGCGGTTCGCCAATCAGCGCACAGGAAATGTTCTGCAGATCGAGTCCAATTGCGGTCCGCTTAATTTGAAATTCTTGGGGAGTTTCTCCTCGGGCTTCCTGCAAATTTTGCAAGCCCGGATAGTCGCACGCCTCTAACCAAATTGCTGCGTGGGCTGCAAACTCCGGCTTCGGAAAATCCATTTTATTTAACGCTGACAGCAATTCTCGCTCAGCCGCTTCGATTGAAATGTTAAACTTTGTCATGGCGTAATCTCGAACTTCGCAGCAATCCAGCAGCATCCACAATAGGATAGCCAGCGGATACAATGTGCGAGTTTATTCGGTGCAAGTCCCTAATAATATCGATGAACAAAGCACTGCGGCGCAAGGCTGCCTTTTTGTTTACTGTGCCACGCTTAAAATGCTCATCAATCACTTTGTGTTCCAGCAAACGGAAGGCATCTTTCTGGGCGATTAATCTTTTGGCACCTTCAATATCGCCTGACCCTAACACAGCAGTTGCCAGCCTGATATTGTCGTGAATAATCAGGCAAAGATTATCAAGGGAGGCCTGCTCCTCTATTGTAAAGACCGCACCTTCCTTCAGTTTTGCTTTAATGCGATCTGACAAATTGAGATGAATAATGTCGCCCGCATGTTCCAGATTGCTAACATAAAGAGTGATTTCCAATGCGCGGCGATTTTGTTCTTTTGTGAGTTCACCTTGCGAAATTTCAGAAACATAATTCTGCACGGCGGATTGATACTGATTCAACTTTTCATCTTGGGACTTTAAAAGCTTCAACGTTTCAGTACTCCCGCTCGACATGGCCTTCAAGGCAGTTTTGAACATGCGGTCCAACACTTCACTCATCCGTGCTGTTTCAATAGTGGCATTAGCCAACGCGATAGTGGGCGAGTTCAGGGCTGTCGCGTCGAGATAACGTGGACTATCCAATGAGTCTTGGTTTTCTTCTTGATCCGGCAAAATGCGTTTGGCCAAAAGTGCTATGATGCCTGTGTTTGGCAGAAACAAAATCGCGATGAGCAAATTAAAAGTCACATGAAAGCCAAGTGTAAGGTTGAGTGCATCCATCGGCATGGTTTTCAAGTGAGGAATAATGGAACTCGAAAGCGCAAGCAAAACGATCCCCAAAATAAAGCGGCAAATAAGATTGGAGACCGGCAAGCGCCGCGCCATGGCGGGCAGGCCAAGTGAAGCGGTTAGCGCTGGCAAGCTGCCACCACAATTTATCCCAAGAATAAAACCAAAGGCGCCAGCAAATTCTAAACTGCCGTTAGAAAGGAGTGATGCGATGAGCAAAATAGCAGCCAGTGTGGAATGGAACGCCCAAGCCATAACCGCACCCACAAGAAATGCCAGCAGCGGCTCGTGGCCAACAGCGCTTAATACTTCATGGAAAAGCGTGGCTTCATTGAGGGGAGCAGTTGCCTGTGACACAAGACGAAGTGACAAAAGCATGAGACCGAGCCCAACGAGGATGCGACCGACATTGTGGGGCTTAAATTCACGTGTCCAGTTGAAAAGCATATAGCCAACAAACAGAAAAATGGGCGATGTCCATAAAGCCAGCGAAGAACCCGAAGCAACCACAGAGGATAAAACCGCAGAGCCCACATCGGCACCAAGCAGCACTGCTAGACCGAGCGCCACGGGCAAGGCACCTGTCACTGCAATGTTGGTAACAATCAATGTTGTGGCTGTGCCGCTGCCCACGATGAGAGTGGCAATGACTCCGGCTGCAAATGCCGAAATCCGCGAACCTAATCGGTGCTCGATGAAAAATGTTAGGCGCTCGCCCCACGTGCGCATCACACCCGTGCGCACCATGCGAACTCCCCAGAGCAACAACGCCACACCGCCGAGCAGATTGACGATGACAGCAGTGCCTTGGTTCATGGGGTGAGAATCACTTTAATTGGGCCATGGCAGCGACCATGTTTTGACATGTGTATAGAATTTCATGGCTTCTGCCACACCTTCTTTGATGCCATTGCCAGAATCTTTAATGCCGCCAAAAGGCGACATTTCAATGCGATAACCGGGCACTTCCCAGATATTTACAGTGCCCACGTTCAGGCCCTCGATATAACGCGTAATGCGGTTCATGTTATTGGTGCATACGCCAGACGAAAGGCCAAATGGCGTGGAATTGGAAATTCTGATCACTTCAGCATCGTCTGCCGGAACACGAATGATAGGAATGACAGGTCCGAAGGTTTCCTCAAAAACCAATTCCGATTTCGGATCAACAAAGTCGACCACGATGGGTGGCAGCAACGCGCCTTTGCGCGGCGGATGATAGAGAATTTTCGTACCTTGTTCTACGGCCATTAAAACCCGTCTTTCGAACAGTGCAGCGGAAGCTTCATTGATCACACAACCCAAATCAGTCTCGGGATTCATCGGATCGCCAAACTTCAGTTTCTTGGCTTTGGCTAAAACCTTTTCGACAAAAGCATCCGCGACTTTTGGCTGGACTAAAATGCGCTTTACAGCCGTGCAGCGCTGGCCTGAATTTTTGGTGGCCCCGGCTACAGCGAGTTCAGCTGCTTTGTCGAGTTCATCTTCGCTCAGGTCATCAAGAACGATCAGCGGATCATTACCGCCAAGTTCCAATGCCGCGCGGGTATAACCGGCTTTGCTGGCGATGATTTTGCCGACACGCACACCGCCCGTAAACGTGATGATGTTGATATTGTGATTGGTGACCATTTCGTCGCCAATATCTTCGGGACGACCGGTCACAATCTGGAACATTTCTGGCGGCAAGCCGGCTTCATAGAGAATATCGGCCAAGGCGATGGCAGTGAGTGGGGTTAGTTCCGTAGGCTTACATACCACGCAATTATTTGTGGCAATGGCCGGTGCAATTTTATGCGACACCATATTAAGCGGGTGATTGAATGGCGTAATCGCCGAAATCACACCGACGGGTTCGCGCTTGGTGAATATCTTGCGGGCTTTACCTTGCGGCGTCAGATCACAGGAAAAAATCTGACCATCATCATTAATTGTCAATTGCCCCGCCAGTGAAAACACATCATAGGCCCGCCCACATTCATAAAGTGCGTCTTTTTGCGAAATGCCGAGTTCCAAGGTGAGGACACGCGCAAGGTCTTTGGTTTTGCTCCGTATCAACTCTGCTGCACGGAACAAGATTTGTTGCCGCTCATAGCGCGTGAGTTTTGGCTTGTAAGCCGCCGCAATGGCAAATGCCTGTGCTGCATGTTCCGCAGTGCCAGCCGGCACAGTGCCTATAACTTCATCCGTATACGGATAATGTACGTTAATAACATCGTCGGTAAAAACTTTTTTACCACCAATGCGCATGGCTTCGTGAATGATGTTAGACACAATTGCACCCTATGAAAAACGCATCAAAATTGCGTAAATTTTTCGGCAAGTCATGCGTTTTGCGATTGACAATGATTGGCACTACTTGTTCGCTCAAACCTCCATGTGACCGAAGTGGCGCATCCAAACCAGAGAGATCATGTTTAGCAGAACTTGTCCCTAAAACTTTTGACCCAGTTGGACCGCCGGAAAGAACAATCAAATCCCCGGTACGATCAGGCGGCAGACCAAATTTCTTGCAGCCTACTTCTTTAGAATAAACCACATCAATTCCCGGCATTTTAGCGATGGCGGCGGACACGATATCGGGCGCTATTTCTCTGAGATAGACCGCAGCATAGGAACCTAAGGCCCCATGGTGCACGACATAAGGATCAGTAATGGGGAGAATAACCTTTGCTCTTCCCAACCCAAATTTCTGATCTAACGCGTCTTGCAAATACAAAACATCCGGCGATCCATCGGTTAAATGTTTGGCGGTCATGCTATGGTCGGCAACAATAACAATTGTCGCACCCTGCGCATCTAGCACGCCTAAATATCCATCCATCATTTTATAAAAACTGTTGGCTCCATCTGAGCCCGGTGCAAATTTGTGCTGAACGTAGTCTGTCGTAGAGAGATACATGAGGTCAGGCTTATCGCGGGCTAGAAGCTTAACGCCAGCAGCAAACACAAATTCAGAAAGGTCAGCCGAATAAACCTCAGGCACGGGAAGGCCAACCAACGTGCAAATATCTTCGATGCCATTGGCTGCTAGCGTAGCTTTGTCAGCCTTCTCAGATGAAAACGCCACAGCTGAACCATCAAATTCCAGGCCTTTGCTCAGGAGCAATCGGAGTTTATCTTTGGCGGTAACAACACAAATTTTTGCGCCGGCGTTTTGAAACGCCGCAAAGATTGTGGGTGCCCTAAGCCACTTTGGATCATTCATCATCGTCTCTAATCCGGTAGCAGGATCAATCAGATAATTTCCACAAATGCCGTGCACTTCAGGCAGTGCTCCCGTGACGATTGATAGATTATTGGGATTGGTAAAGCTGGGGATCACACACTCTCCACGCAAATTTTCACCATTGGCAAGCATGGAAACCAAATTTGGCATAAGGCCGTCCGCCATAGCAATTTCCATATAATCTGGTGCGCTACCATCGCAACATATAATCACCACCGACGCTTTAGGCCATTGATAGGTTCGGTTATTAACTGTCACAGATTTCATTTAAATTTCTTTCGGCGCAAAATCGCGAACATCCATATCGCGCAAAACTTCTTTGATTGCAGCAACGACACGCGTCATCACGGCATCATCCAACTGGCCAATCGTGCCAATACGAAAGCTATCGCGCTTGGTGAGCTTGCCGGGGTAAATTGCAAACCCTTTGGCTCGAAGCGCAGTATAGAAAATGTCAAAAACAAAATTCGGATCGCGTGGCGAAAGGAAGGTTTGAATAATCGGACCAGCCGCATTTTCACCAAGGAGGGGAGCGAGACCGAGCGCCTTTAACCCGTTTACTAATACATGTGAGTTTCGCGCATAACGGGCGCACCGAGCAGCAACGCCGCCTTCGGTCACAAGCTCGCGCAACGCCTGCCGAAACGCAACAAGAGCATGTGTGGGTGGGGTAAAGCGAAATTGCCCATTCTCTTCCAGTCCCTTCCACTGTTCATAAAGATCTAACACCACAGAGTGAGATTGCTCAGCCGATGCAATCAGCAATTCCTTTTTCAGCAATACATATGAAAATCCCGGAATGCCCTCGATGCATTTGTTAGATGAAGATACCATCACGTCAATCTTGTCACGAGCCATATCAATATCCAGCGCCCCGAAAGACGACATGGCATCGACCATCATAATTCGACCACGACTTTTAACGGCCTCCGACAATTCGGAAAGTGGATTGACGATGCCGGACGTGGTTTCGCAATGGATCAACCACACATGGCTAATGCTTTTGTCCTCCTCCAACGTCGCAGCAATTTGTTCGTCCGATAATTGGGTCGTGTCAGGTTTACTAATTTTTATGTGCGGTCGACCAAGTTTTTCCAAAATTTGTGCGGCGCGTTCACCATAAGCTCCATTGGCCACCACCAATGTTTTCTTGCGCTTGGATGGTGCAAGACTGCCAAGTGCGGCTTCAATGGCAAAGGTGCCAGAGCCTTGCATCAACACACATTCATACGACTGATCACAACCAGCAAGACGTTTGAGTTCTTCGCGTATTTCACGAACCAATTGACGAAACTCAATATCGCGTGACCCCCAATCTGCAAGCAGAGCCATTTTAACACTGCGCGAAGTCGTGAGTGGTCCGGGCGTTAAAAGATATGGCATATCTTCTTGCCCGTCAGGTCCATCAAAATTCGCCATCTCAAATTCTCCGTCGATTTACAATGCCTAGCAGTAAAAACCAAAATTACGCTAGGCCAGTTCAAATATAAATATAAGTCAAAGCCAGCACCTTGCGCAGTTGCAAGACAAGCCCGATAATGACCCACGCATCGGAGGCAAAAGTGATGACAATGACCTATGGTTTACTTGGCTTAATAGCGGCTGTCCTGCTCTATTTAGTTTACGTTTACAACAGTTTGATCAGCAATAAAAATATGGTGTCTGAAGGTTGGAGTGGAATTGACGTGCAGCTGCGGCGCCGCGCGGATTTAATTCCAAATTTAATAGAAACTGTAAAAGGCTATGCCAGTCACGAAGACAAGCTGTTTCGCGACATTGCGGAATTGCGTGCCAAGAGCATTGCGGGCGGCAGTGTGGGCGAACAAAGCCAAGTCGGCCAAGCCATGAGCGCTGCCTTGGGCCGCATATTTGCCATTGCTGAAGCTTATCCAGAATTAAAGGCCGATGCCAATTTTCGTGATCTGCAGGATAAGCTCGCGGGCATTGAAGACGAAATCCAACTTTCGCGCCGTTACTACAATGGCACCGTTCGCAATTTCAACACTTTGATTGAGTCATTTCCAAGCAACGTAATTGCTAATTTCTTCCGCTTTACAAAATCTGAATTCTTCGACATTGGCGATGTGGCGGCACGCAATGTGCCGACCGTTGATTTCAAAACCCGCTGACGATGAAACGTTTTTTTGCGAGCTGCGTCTGCTTAATTTTATTAGCACTCCCGCTGCGTGCAGAAGAGACCATTGTCAAGTTCCTCAGTGATGTCACGGTGCAACCTGATGCTTCGCTAGATGTCGTCGAAACGATTGCCGTTCTTGCCGATGGCAGCACCATTCGACACGGTATTTTTCGTGATTTTCAAACCCAATATAAAGATCAAAGCGGCATTGCCATGCGAGTCGGCTTTGAAGTTGAGAATGTAGCACGCAATGGTGCGAGTGAACCATTTGTTGTCGAGTCTATTACCAACGGCAAACGAATAAAAATTGGTTCCAAAGATGTATTGATCGAACCCGGCATACACAAATACCGCATCACTTATCACACCACACGGCAGATTGGGTTCTTCGAAAACTACGACGAACTTTATTGGAATGTAACAGGCAATGGTTGGCCATATTCGATTCAAACAGCGGAAATTAAAATCCATCTGCCGGGCGGTGCTGTCATCAGCAAGTCTGCACTTTACACAGGGGCTTATGGAACCTCCGGCCACGACGGCGAAATTTCAACTGCTTCGGGGGCGGAATTTGAAGCCCGCGCAACACGCATTTTAAATCCCCAAGAAGGATTAACGGTTGCGGTGGCTTGGCAAAAAGGCGTTGTTGCAGCACCGTCGCCCCAGCAACAACAATTGTGGATGCTGCGCGACAATGCGGGCCTTGGCGTGTTGATTGCGACTGTACTGGGCGTGTTGGGATATTTCTTCTGGGCATGGAATAAAGTGGGCCGCGATCCACAAGGCGGCACAATCATTCCTTTATTCAAACCGCCAGAAAACTTAGGTCCAGCTGGAGTGCGTTATATTTGGAAGCGAGCATTTGACGATCGTACTATGGCCGCTGCTCTCGTCGGGCTTGCTGTTCAAGGCAGATTAAAAATTGAAAATAACGACGGTGATTATGTGATCATCAAGCAACCTGAAAAAATAGCAGAGCTCTCAGATACTGAGGAAGCCTTTTATAAACTCCTGCCAGCAGGCAGAACTGAGTTGTTGAAAGCAAACAACGCGTCCATCCGCGCGATGAAGAGCGGGCTGGAAGGTCGACTCGAAAAGCTCCACAAAGGCACAATGTTTTTGGGCAATCTGGGCTGGTTTGCTGGTGGTCTTCTAATTTCAATACTGGGATTAGCGCTATCTGCCTTTTTAAGTCCTGACGAAGCAAGCTTTGTCGGATTGTTTGCCGGCATATTCATCGTAGTTTTCTGGACGATTATTTTTCTGTCTGGCTGGGCGGTTCTGAAGGGCCTTTTCTCGGCCGATGGTTTTTGGGGGAAGTTGAAAAATTTTGTAGGCGCAATTTTTATTGTCCCCTTTGCAGCGCTCGGTTTGGCAATTCTTGTTGGCGTAATTCAGGGTGAGAGTCTTTCGGGCTCATTAAGTTATTTCCTCATCGCCAGTGTAGCCATTGGGTTTTTAAACGTACTATTTTATTTCCTGATGCCAGCGCCAACTGTTGTAGGCAGACGCGTGCTGGACGCCATTGAGGGTTTCCGACTTTACATGACGACAGCCGAAGAAAAGCGCTTAGATCTGCTAAACCCACCCGAAAAAACCCCAGCGCTTTTTGAACGTTATTTGCCTTATGCTATGGCGCTTGATTGTGAAAACGCGTGGAATGCAAAGTTTGCGTCGGTGTTGGCCGCTGCTGCCGCTGCGGGCGCAGTTGGTGCCACATGGTATTATGGTTCGCGCAACAATGATTGGGGCGGCATGACCAAAAACTTGGGCAGCAGCTTAGCTTCAACATTGTCGTCGGCGTCAGTTGTTCCCGGGTCGACATCGGGCTCAGGCGGTGGAGGTTTTTCGGGCGGCGGCGGAGGCGGCGGCGGCGGCGGTGGCTGGTAAAACTTTATCCTAAATACCGTGCAACAGCTTTGTCGGTCGACTTGAAAAATGCGGCTGTGGATATCGCGTCTGAGACTTTCCCATCACCAATGAAAATTATTTTGTCAGCAATTTTTTTTGCTTCCTCTGGCTGATGTGTCACCATTAACACTGTCAGGCGATGGGTTTTTTGCAGTTCTAAAACTAACTGCAACATATCTTTGCGCAGCCCAGGATCAAGGGCAGCAAATGGTTCATCCAATACTAAGATCGGCTTATTGCGCACCAATATCCGAGCCAATGCAACACGCTGTAATTCACCTCCTGAGATTTCGAAAGGCTTGCGCCGCGCCAAAGATGCGATGCCTACACTGTCCAAAGCTTTGTCAACCGCTTCCAGTTGTGCCGCATCAAGTTTTAAATTGGGCGCAATGCCAAGTGCCACATTGGTCCACAAATCGAGATGGCCAAAGGCGTTGTAGTCTTGAAACACCATTGAAACCGGACGCTGCGATGGCGATGCCTGCGTAGCCTCAATACCATCCAAACATATGGAGCCAGATTGTAGATTCTCAAATCCTGCTATCAAAGACAACAATGTTGATTTGCCAGCGCCACTGGGGCCGAGTACCGCACAAAATTGATTGGCATTAACATGAAGATTGATCGCTAGCGCAAAGCCTTCAGTGGCATACAGACTATTTTTAAACGTGATCATTCGCGCCCCGCATCAGTTGGGCCAGCGCCGCAACCGCAAAACATAAACCTGCCAAAATTAACGCCGTTCCCGCCGCTTCTTGTGAACGATAATGCCCCATTTGCTGATGTAAGAGTGCTGGCAAAGTGACCAAGCCCAGATTGCCCAAAAGGGTAACCGCGGTTAAATCACCGAGTGAAAAAACGAAGGCCAATAACACGGCCTGTAGTGTGCTTGTTTTCATCAATGGAAAATCAATCCGCCAAAATCTGTTCCAACCATAAAGCCCAAGTTGCGCACACAGTTCTTCGTGGCCCAGTCGCATTTTCTTGAACCCCTCAGATAAAATGGCCACCGCAAAGGGCAGCGCCATCAAACTATTCAGCGCAACGACCAAAACTATAGCTAACCAGAGCGAGCCTGATAAATTGCGCGCCAATAAAAACCAACCCGTGGCCAAAAGCGCTGGCGGCACAATAAAACCCGAAAGTGTCATGACATAATTCAATGGCGTCAAATATTTCGCAAGCGACCACGCTAAAACAACGGTCAAAACTGCCGACATGCCGCCGATTAAAGTGCTAAACCCCAGTGCCTTCAAAAGTTCAAAGCTCAGCTCAATCTGTGGCAAACCATATACCAAAATAGCAAACATGGGTGGCAAAACGAATAATGCCGCAACCACTAGCGCACCACAATCAAACACACGCGCCACCCAAGATCTGCCATCGGTTCTTGGTGCGGCTATGCCGCTAGTGCGGGGTGCTCCATGCACCAAAGCTCGCCCAGCAACGGCAATCAATGCAAGGCTGAGCGCGATTTGTAAAACTGAAAGCGAGAATGCGCGGCCCACATCAAAATCCATGCGCAAGGATTGAAAGATCGCAACTTCAAGGGTCGTTGCACTTGGTCCTCCAAGGGTGAGCACCACGATGAAACTTGCCGCACACAACAAAAATATCAATGCAAAAATACGGGGTAAAGATGAGGCAAGTACGGGCCACTCAACATGTCGAAAAAGTTGTAGGTCAGAAAATGCAAGCTGCTGACTTAAACGAAATGTTTCAGGTGCAATGCCGTTTAATGTCTCTAAGCAAAGCCGCATCGCGAGGGGTAAATTGAAAAAGACATGCACCATAATTATGCCTGCCAGCCCATAAGTGTTGATGAGGCCAGGCAGCAGTCCGGCATTGCCAAACACACTCAAGAATCCCAACACAGCGACGATGGCGGGCAAAGATTGCGGCACGGCAAACAAATTCAATAGAAATGCTTTGCCCCAAAATTTGCGCCTTGTCATGGCTCGCGCTGCTGCAAGACCAAGACCAACAGAGATGACCGACGATAGGAACGCCTGTTTTAATGTGAACAATAAAATTGCAAATAAACTGCGGTCAAAGAGAAAATAATTCGCTTCAGTCCGTTCAATTAAAAACCAAAACAACGGCCCCACCCCAAGCAGAATTGCGCCTGCAACACCTGCAAGCGCAATCTTGTTGGCCAATGAATAAGTCTTATTCACCCGTAGCCTTCAACCACTCATCAATCCACGCGCGACGATTTTGGTTAACCTCGGCAGGCGAATACAACAGTGTTTTTGCGGGCTTCACAAGTCTGTCAAATGCTTCCGGCAATGCCACTGTTGTGGCACCCGCTGGCATCATCCAATTGGTTGTTGGAATTTCATTTTGAAACGCTGGTGACATCATAAAGTTCAAAAACTTTTGCGCCAAGGAATGTTGAGGCGAAGCTTCAACAAGGCCAGCAACTTCGACTTGCAAATAATGTCCCTCACTAAAATCAGCCGCTTGGTAACGTTCCGTTTTTTCTTCGACAATGTGATAAGCAGGCGACGTCACATAAGAAAACACCATTGGTGCTTCGCCTTTTGTAAACAGTGCATAAGCCTCAGACCAGCCCGGAGCCGTAGTTAGAATCCGTGGCCGCAAACTGGCCCATGCTTCTGAAGCCTTGTCGCCATAAATTGATTTCATCCAAAGCAAGAAACCAAGACCTGGTGTGGACGTTCGCGGATCCTCCAGAATAATTTTCTGGCTGGCATCACCATGAATCAATTCATCCAAACTTTTCGGCGGAATTTTCATTTTTTCAGTATCGTAAACAACAGCAAAATGGCCGTAATCATAGGGCAAAAACGTGTCATCGCTCCAGCCACCGGGCACCTTGGCAAGAGCAACATCAGCCCCGTGTTTGCCAAAAATACCAAGCTGTTTGGCTTCGTCGGTAATGTTTGTATCAAGCCCCAACACCACATCGGCCTTTGTGTCTTTGCCTTCCAGTTTTAAACGGTTCAGCACAGCCACGCCGTCACCCAGAGCAACCCATTCAATTGTGCAATCGCAGATTTTTTCAAAAGCAGTTTTAATTTTGGGGCCAGGTCCCCAATCAGCTGTGAAGCTTTCATAGGTATATATTGTGAGAGTTTCCTTTGCCTCCGCCGAAGCAACAAGAGGTAAAAGGGCGGCAACGCAGATAATTAATTTCTTCATCATTTCTCCAATGGCCAAACGGAAATGATGGTGGGTCCAAAAAGAGAACCCGCTTTCAATCCCTCCGCTGGCATAATCCAGATCAGGTTCAGCGGGTTGAGGCAGGTGCCCCTCTCAGCGTTTTAAACGCACCCCGTTGAGAGCAAGATTTGTTTATGCCGGAAAACGTGCATGAGCAAGCTCAATCTGTTACAAAGCAGCCATGTCTAAATTTGCAATATTATTAGCCGGCCATGTGACGGCCACGGAACGTCTAAAAAATCAGCTCGAAGGAGCTCATGTAATTGCTGCTGATGGTGGCATCGGCCATGCCAAACTCTTGAATCTCACCCCGCAGTTGTGGGTTGGCGATTTTGACTCGGCAACACCGGAGCAGCTTCAAACTTATGCTCACATTACCATGCAAACATTTCCCATTGAAAAAGATGCAACCGACGGCGAGTTGGCAATCGCCGAAGCCATGCGCCTTGGGGCCACTGAACTTATTTTAGTGGGCGGTTTCGGGGGCCAGTTTGATCATACCATGGCGCATGTCGGCTTCATGATGGGGCTGGCTCGCCGGGGCATGCCAGTGTTTTTAAGTTCTGGCCATGAAGAGGCCCACGCGCTTTTCGAGGATATGGAATTTAGCGATTTGCAGGTGGGCATACGTTTGAGCATCGTGCCATTGACTGATCTGAAAGCGCTGACCATCGCAGGCGTGAAATGGCCATTGAACCGCAGGGACGTGTTTTTAGGCTCGGCGCTCACCCTGTCGAATATAGTAACAGGTCCTGTCGATATTGAGCTAAGAGCGGGCACCGCACTGGTTATTTTTTATCCGAATTGAATTGGAATACGATGAACACCGTTAAAATTGATCGCATTGGCAGCAAAGGCGATGGCATTGGCACTTCTGGCACCGCCGCCGTTTTCGTATTTAAGGCATTGCCCGGTGAAACCGTTAAAGCCAATGCTGGTAAATTGGTGCAAGTCGTAGAAGCTTCGCCAGATCGCATCGAACCGTTTTGTGCACATTACGATTCTTGTGGCGGTTGCAAATTCCAACATTGGCGCCATGAACCCTATGCCGATTGGAAGCGCAATCTCGTTCAAGTGGCACTGACCACCCAAGGAATTGATGTGGATGTGCAGCCTCTGATAGATGCCCATGGGGCAGGGCGCAGACGCGTGTCATTACATGTGCGACTTATCAATGGTGTGTGGAAAGCCGGATATATGGAAGCAAAGAGTCATGATCTTGTAGCCATAGAAACGTGCCCCGTCATGGTGCCGCAATTGGCTCATGCGCCAGAAATTGCCGCAAGCTTCGGCTCGCTCATGGGCCCGTGTGATGTGGCAATCACAGTGGCTGATAACGGTCTTGATGTATCCATTAAAGCAGAGCGCGAGGCCGTGGCCAAGCGCATTGCCGCCTTTAATGAGATCATGCATAAATATAACATTGCTCGTGTGAGCGTGAATAATCTTGTGGCGGCGCAAGACCGTATTCCAACGGTGAGTGTTGGCAAAGCCAAAGTGCAATTGCCAATTCAATCATTTTTGCAGGCCACTGCTTTGGGTGAGGAAACATTGGTGTCCCTCGTGCGGGCGGCACTTACGAAGTCCAAAAAAATAATCGATCTATTTTGTGGCGTTGGACCTTTTGCGTTCCGCATTGCTGAAACCCATAAAGTTCACGCTATTGATTTGGATAAATCGGCAATATCCTCAATGTTGTATGCAGCGCGATTTGCAGCTGGTTTGAAGCCGCTCACAGCTGAGTCTCGCGATTTGTTTGACAACCCACTCGTGCCAGCAGAACTCAATGAGTTTGATACGGTGGTGTTAGATCCACCGCGTGCGGGTGCTGAAAATCAGGTGCGAAACCTAGCAAAATCGAAAGTGAAGCACGTAATTTCTGTTGCGTGTGATGTGACCAGCTTCGCGCGGGATGCTGCAATCTTGGTGCGTGGCGGTTATAAACTGTTGTCAGTCACACCGGTGGACCAATTTAAATATACAGCTCATGTGGAAATTGTTGGCGTTTTTAAGCGGCAGTAAGTTGTTGTGTTTCGATTGGTAGCCAAAGTGCAAAACGCGCCCCTTGGCCCATTGTGCTTGAAATATCCAATCCACCACCATGAAGTTCAGCAATTTTGCGAACGGCGGCAATGCCAAGACCCGTGCCAAAACTTTTTGTGGTAAACAATGCTTCGCCAATTTTTTCAATTACGTCTGGAGCCATCCCAGGACCGTTATCCTGCACGATAATTTCAGCTCCGCGATTTGATTTGGCTAATGTGATCACAATTTCTGGTGCCACTGCAGCGATATAGTCTTTTGCAGTAAGAGCCTCGGCAGCATTATTCAGCAAATTAATCATAGCGCGGCGCATACGTTCGCTTTCTATCCCGGCATTCAAACCTTTGGTTTCATAAATCAGCTTGATAGCAATTGAGCTGGCCAAGTCACTTGCGGTTTCAGTCACAACATTTTCAAGCCAAGCCTCAAGATCGGTTTCAGCCGTTGTCAAAGGCTGCGAACGTGCAAAATCCAGCAACTGCGAAATAATAGCATCGCATCGCGAAACGCCTGAATCAATGCGCTGAAGCTGGGCTTCTACATCAATGCTTGAGTCCTTAAGTTTTCGTCTTAACATGAAGGCCGTGGTACGAACCGCGCCAAGCGGATTGCGAAGCTCATGAGCAACAGTGGCCACCAGATTTCCCAGCTGGGCCAGTTTCCCTTTTTTTATGATGTCATCTTGGGCCGCTGTGAGTTCTGTGATTTTTTGCGACAGTTGCGTATTCAAATGTGAAATATCTTGATTCAAAGATTGGAATTTAGCGGCTATCTCGCGCGCCTCTGCTTCGGATTGCTCCGCCATAAAGCGAGTTTTTATATTGCTCTCTGCCAACGCTGTGGTTTGTCGCAAATAGCGGTCTGTGAGCAGTGTAATAATGGTCGCAATCAATAGGAATAACCCAAGCAAAATTAAACTGTTTCGCCACGTTGCGTTTGCAGCGTTCACATCAGTGCTTTGCCAGAACCGTTCGTCCGGAAGGCCAGACCAGACCGACCACGGGCTTCGATTGTCTAAAACCGCGAGCGGGACAACTTCAGAAAAGATGAGGCCCGGATCAACCTTGCCACTCTCAATATAGTTGAGCGAAGTTAACATAGTTTGAGCGCCTGAAGCCAGATTGGCATATTGATTTCCAGGATTCACCAATGCAAAATTTTCGAGTGGCAATAAATCACGCAAAGCTGATGTGAGCAGAACGGTCGAAATCATACCTCTAATTTTTCCGTCAGAACCAAAGAACGGCACCGAAAATATGATTCCTGAACGATCGCTATCTTGGCCTGACTTATTAAACAAGCTGTTGTCGCAGGTGATCACTTCTGGTCCACTGATAAATGGCATTTTCAACCCACGCACTGATTGCAAATTGGGAAAGTTTTGCTTCAGCCAAGCGGCATGGTCAACCAATTGAGCATATTCATAACTTTCAATCTGCGGCGGGCCAGCTGCCAAGTTAGCTGCCACGGTATTGGGATTTGCAATCCGGTTTTGAATGGTCATGCCATTGCCCGAATTTAAAATAAGCTCGTCATACATGAGGATTGGCTCCTCGGGTTTTAAGGTAATGGGGTCTATGCGTGACGGTGTGAAATCAATTGGCACAATGTAGACTTCAGATATCGCGACATTTGATGCGAGGTTATTATAAATTTGCTGAAATGTAATATGCGCTTCTTGCGACATGTTTGTTGCGTGGCGATTAATGTCACGCACACTGGGCAAAGTGGCAAGTGTTCTGATGTTTTCATAAATTGATCGAACTGCAGTCTCAAGTTTTGACAGTTCACCAACAGTTGTCGCATGATTTGACGCTATAAAGTGTTGTTTGGCTTGGCTAATGTTTTTTTCCCACTGATTTTGGATCAATAAAAAAATTACGATTGCAAGTGTGGCGAGCACGACCCAAATTGCCGACAACCGCAACTTCTCTACCATCATGCTCAACCTTGGATTATATGAAAGTGTGGTTTGGCAGACACTTATTAACTTCCGGTTAACTATAAACTGGAGTGATAATTCTGTTTGCTAAACTTGACTCTTGGAAGCCAGCGTGGTCGGAAACGAATAGAAATCAAGTGGAGCACAGTATGACAATAGCGTTCGTTTTTCCGGGGCAGGGCAGTCAGGCAATTGGCATGGGCAAATTGCTCGCCGATAATTTCGCCGTCGCCAGCGCAGTTTTTGCAGAAGTTGACGACGCACTGAACCAAAAACTATCCCGGATTATGTGGGAGGGGCCGGAAGCCGAGCTCACGCTTACGGAAAATGCCCAGCCAGCATTGATGGCTGTCAGCATGGCCGCCCTTCGTGTTTTGGAGGTTGAGCATGGGATCACTGTTGCAAATACTGCAAAGTATGTTGCCGGCCATTCGCTGGGTGAATATTCGGCCCTTGCAGCAGCTGGCACTTTTACCATTGCTGACACGGCAAGACTTTTAAAAATTCGCGGGAAAGCGATGCAGGCAGCAACACCCGTGGGCACGGGTGCCATGGCGGCCCTGTTAGGATTAGATTTTGCAACAGCTGCTCAGGTCGCCGCTGAAGCTGCCCAAGGCGAAGTATGCCAAGCCGCCAATGATAATTCCGATGGCCAAGTGGTTGTTTCCGGCACCAAAGCCGCAGTCGAACGTGCGTGCGAAATTGCCAAAGCTAAAGGTGCCAAACGCGCCATTATGCTTCCAGTGTCGGCACCGTTCCATTGCGCATTGATGCAGCCTGCCGCTGCTGCGATGGCCGAAGCATTGGCAATTGCCACCATGAAACCACCCTGTGTGCCTGTCATAGCAAATGTCGTCGCGGGGCCATTGACTGACCCAGACTTGATCCGCCAGAAGCTTGTCGAGCAAGTAACGGGCACTGTGCGCTGGCGCGAATGCATTTCATATATGGTGAACCAAGGGGTTAATGTATTTGTTGAAATAGGCGCTGGTAAAGTATTGACAGGACTAGCGAAAAAGAATGCACCGGATGCAAAAGCTTTCGCAGCTGGAACCCCCGACGACATTGCAACTGCCATCGAAAATTTAAAGCAAGGATCATAATATGTTCAACCTAACTGGAAAAACCGCCCTCATCACTGGTGCCAGTGGCGGCATTGGCGCTGCCATTGCCATGGCTCTACACAAAGCCGGGGCCACCATCGCCATCTCAGGAACGCGCATTGAAAAGCTCGACGAATTGAAAGCCCAAATCGGTGAAAATGTGCACGTTTTGCCCTGTAACCTCTCTAGCGCGGAAGACGTTGAGAAACTTATTCCAGCCGCTGAAGCGGCAATGGGTGGTCTCGATATCTTAGTAAACAACGCAGGCATCACCAAAGATGGTTTGGCCATGCGCATGAAAGATGATGACTGGCAGGCTGTGATCGACGTAAATTTAACATCAAACTTCCGGCTCTGTCGCGCGGCCATGCGTGGCATGATGAAAAAGCGCGCCGGGCGGATTGTAAATATCACATCTATTGTTGGTGTGACGGGAAATCCTGGCCAAGCCAATTATGTGGCATCCAAAGCCGGTGTCATTGGTCTTTCAAAATCACTGGCACAGGAATTGGCCACCAGAGGTGTGACGGTCAATTGCATAGCGCCGGGCTTCATTGCAACGCCGATGACCGACGTGCTCAACGACAAACAAAAAGAAACTATTCTAACAAAAATTCCAGCAGGCCGCATGGGCACCCCCGAAGATATTGCCGCCGCTGTGCTATTTCTCGCCTCCGACGAAGCTGGCTACGTGACGGGTCAAACCCTGCACGTGAACGGCGGAATGGCCATGATTTAACACGAAATTAACCACTCGCTAACCATGCCACAATTAAAAGCAACCGAAGATAATATCGGGTTGTGGCAAGTTGCAATTTAGGGCGATCGATTTTCCGAGGCAAAAATTGCGTGTTGTCCTGTGGACGATGGCGCTGTTTTTTGTTGTCGCCAGCTCAAGCTTCGCGGCCACCTGCGGTCCAGCCACTTCGCCCGGCACAGCGCCGCCATCTTGGCAAACCTATTGCTGGATCGATATGACCAGCTACAACAATGCAACTGTTATGGCAGCAGGGCAGGTTTTTGCTATCACATTGTCAGATGGCTCGACCTTTAATTTCACACTAAAGGGCACAGGGACTACAGGGTTGAAGTCGATAGTGCCACCCTCATGGTCGGGCTCGGCGGTGGGCAACACGGCATTCTTAGGCATCCCCAACAAACCCATACTTTATACAACTTCTGGTGGAACTGTGACCCTCACTATGAGTGGAATTTCCATCACCCCTCCACCAGGCGGCACAAGTTCTGGCCTGTTCATGGTGATTGTCGCCGATGCGGAATCAACGAATAACGGCGAGTCCCTGACCTACACAACCAACGGCGGCAATTGGAACGTTATTGATCAGGTTAATCCCATTTCGGGTTCTGTTTATCCAACAATCAGCAACACCGGAACAACCTTTACCGAAACTGGTGTTGCTGGCACCGTGGGCGCCTATATCGTGGGCACTCAAAGCCCCACAACAGTCACCGCCAAATTGGTAGCTGGCGGCCTGCAAGGCATTATGTTTGCCATTCAATATGCCACCATTTCCACCAATAAAATAATTTCAGGTGGTCGCGGCAATCCAGCGGACCAATTTATTTATGGTGCAAAAACAACATCGACGGGCGTCATATTAGCACAAAGAACGTCAAGCGGAACGGCCAATGGCCCCTTCACGGCATCAGTGGCAACAGTTTCATCCAGCGTGCCCACAACAGTGTTCGAGCAAATGGCAGCCGGTAGTTCAAG
>JANOXS010000134.1:0-16358 GCA_031418535.1 Hyphomicrobiales bacterium
CACGACGGCAAGCCTTTCTTGTTTAGTTGGATGAGCATGTCTGGCGCACAATTGGCAGGCCAAATTGCTCGCTTGCCATTTGATGGCGTCACGCTGGACTTGCAGCATGGCTTAATTGATTTCGGCGATGCTGCCGCAATGGTGCAGGCTGTGGCCGCCGCAGGAAAGCCCGCAATCATCCGCGTTTTGTGGAATGATCCGGGCTTGATCGGGCAAGCATTGGATTGCGGCGCATCAGTTGTGATTGCGCCCATGGTCAATTCAAAAGCTCAAGCCGAAGCCTTGGTGAAAGCTGCAAAATATCCGCCTATGGGTCAACGCAGCTGGGGTGGCTATGCCATGACCCAGGTGGCCAAACTGGCGCCTGCCGAATATTTAAAACAAGCTAACAGCACGACATTAGTTTTTGCCATGATTGAGACCCGCGAGGCGCTTAACGCATTGGACGAGATTGCTGCAGTTCCTGGTCTTGATGGTTTGTTTGTGGGACCGAGTGATTTGTCGATTGCATTATCAAACGGGGCAAAGCTTGATCGCTTAAGTCCTGACACATTGGCAGCAATGGATAAAGTGGCCTCAGCTTGCAAAAAGAATAATCTTGTCGCGGGTGCATTTGCTGGCAATCCAGAAATTCTGAATACCTATATCGCCAAGGGCTTTCATTTTTTGGCGGCTGTTGTGGACGTCGATTTGCTCCGTCAAGGCGCTGAGGCGGCAGTTAAAGGGGTTCGTTAAATGGCACTGCATTCCAGCCACGCCGCGATACTTGATCGGCTGATCGATTTGGTTTTGGCTGCTGGCCCGATTGAGGCCCAGACTGACAAATATTTCACCAACACCAGCCGCATTGTCGATGCCCACGGCGATTGCAAAGTGACATTCGCGGTATTCATGCGCCGCCGCGTGGTGGCGGCCTTAGAGCCAGCCATTCGCTTGATCAGTCACTTCGTACCAGACGCAAAAGTGAAGCGGTTTGTGGAGGAGGGCGAGGTTGTGCCATCTGAACACAAGCTGATGGAAATTACCGGAAGCATGAAGAAGCTTTCGGAAATTGAAACACTTCTTCTTCAAAAAATTGGCTTTCCCTGTGTGTGCGCCAACAACGCTTATGAAATGTGTAGGGCAATTCCAACGGCTGGATTTATGGACATGCACGCGCGCCATGGTTCCGGCGCTGAAATGAATATCTTGGCAGCATATGGCGCAATGGTGGGCAGTGATGCCGCGAAAATAGCAGACGCTACTGTCAAAGGTTTCATCGGGTCCAGCCAAGATTTGACAGCCCCATTTTTTGGAACGCCAAATGGCATGGGAACCATGCCTCATGCTTTGGTGGGCTATGCCGATGGTGATGTTTTAGCGGCTCTTAAAATGTTTGCCGAAACTCTGCCCGATGCAAAGTCTTTGATCGCTTTGGTGGATTACACAGGCGAAGAAATCAAAGACTCTCTGCGCTGCGCCAAGTGGTTTTATGACGAAGCAAAACTTTCGGAACAGGGCAAAACTTTCGGAGTTCGCCTTGATACTCATGGTGGGCGTTTTGCTGAAGGCCTCGACTATGAAAAATCTGTCGAAGTTGTCGGCCAGTGGCTCAAAGTTATGGGTGAATATAGTATCGTTGAAAAAGTTCTGGGCGGCCGAGCTTTTCAAATGGATCCCAACAATATTCTTGTCGATAAAGTTCGGCGCATTTTGTTTGGCAAAGGCGTTTCAGTTGCGTCCATTATTCACGCGCGGCTTGCGCTGGATAAAGCCGGTTACAAGTCTGCGATGATCGTGGGCTCGTCCGGATTTGATCCGCAAAAATGTCAAATTATGGCCGCTGCACTTGCTCCAATTGACATGGTGGGTACGGGAAGTTTTCTACCCGCAACGCTGACGGAAACCTACGCGACCGCCGATATCATTAACTACAATGGTTCACCACGAGTCAAAGTTGGTCGCGAATTTTTACTTTAAATTCAACATAGAATTGAACTAAATCTTTCGTTCTGCGCATTATACCAAACACAAGTTTGTGTGTTTTGGAGTTCGTTATGCGTAAGCCACTTTTGAAAATGATGACTGCCTTGATGGCCCTGACCTTGCTGGCTGACATGTCCGGCATGGCAGATGCCAAACATCGGCATAAGCGCCACCACGCACACAATGTTCATCATGCTAAAAAAGTTAAACATGCAAAGCGCATTCGCAAACCAGCACCGCCACCGATTGTCGTTGCAAATATCGATGTGTCATCGCAAACTATGAACGTGAAAGTGAATGGTTGGTCTTATGGCACATGGCGTGTTTCAACAGCGCGGGCAGGATATCATACGCCGGAAGGAACCTTCCGTGTGCAGCGCATGGCAAAGAGTTATTACTCGAAAAAGTATGATAATTCACCAATGCCATTTTCGGTATTTTTCTCTGGCGGCAATGCAATTCATGGAACCACACACTTGCGCTCACTCGGTCGTCCAGCGTCACATGGCTGCGTACGCTTGGCTCCAAACAATGCATCAGCATTCTATAGCCTCATTTCGAAATATGGTGCATCGCGCACGCGCATTACCGTTCAGGACTAAATTGGCATGAGCAGGATTGCGCTGATCACGGGCGGTGCCCAAGGCATCGGTGCAGCTACGGCCAAGCAATTTTTGTTAGATGGTTTTGCCGGTGTAGTACTTCTTGATCGCAACAGTGATCGACTTAAAGTCGAAGCAAATTCTTTAAACGCGTTTGGTCGGGTCGAATTTTTGGCAACAGATCTTCGAGATCAATCTACACCCGCAAAGGCAGTTGATTTTGCCCTTGAGAAGTTTGGCAGGATTGACGTTCTCGTCAATGCAGCGGGCAATACCACGCGCGGCGGAATTGTTGATGCAACCCATGAAATGTATGACGCACTTTTTGAAGTGAATGTGAAAGCGCCACTGTTTATGATGCAAAAAGTTGCCAAACACATGGTGGCGCAAAAGCATGGCGTGATTATAAATGTTGCATCCATGCTGGCCCATGGTGGCCCCGCAAATCTAGCACTTTACGGTGCATCGAAAGCAGCATTGGTGGCACTTACTAAAAACGCGGCGAACACATTTAAGCGTGACGGGGTGAGAGCATTCTGCGTGAACTTAGGGTGGGTAAATTCTGAGGGCGAGCACAACTTACAAACGGGTTTTCATAAAATGCCAGAAAATTGGCATGAAACCATTGGCAAGCGAATGCCCGCTGGCCGCTTGATAGTGCCCGAAGATGTTGCAGGCTTGATGAGTTATTTGGTGTCGCCATCGGCGCAAATGATGAATGGCGCCGTAATTGACTTTGAGCAAATGCCTTTGGGAACTTATGATGTTCATCCGGCTTTAGCCCCGGAGTGAGCAAAACTTGGCAATTTTATTCAGTTTATGTGCTTTAAAATTTAGGTTTGTGAATAAACGCACTGTCACTGCAATATTGGTGATGGAGATGGCGGGCGGACTTTTGGGCACGGCCGTGTTGAAGAACTATGATTTCAATCCCGATGGTGTTTCAAGCGCAGGCATTGAAGTGTTCCGCATTGATCATTCATTCGGATTCAGTGCCGCCGCGCTCAAGCAGTTTATCAATAAGGCCCTGCAACAGGCAGGATTTGCAATTCAATCCACCGATCCTCTGGTGATTGATCTCAATCATAATGGCGTGGAGTTGACGCGCATTGAGAATGGCACGTTCTTTGACATTGACAATGATGGCTTTGCCGAGCGCACGGCGTGGGTTTCTGGCAATGACGGGTTCCTTGCGCGTGACTTGAATGGCAATGGCAAGATCGATGGCCAGAGCGAGCTGTTTGGCAACGCCACCACATCAGGTTTTGCAGCGCTCGCCACACTCGACAGCAATGCCGATGGCATGATCACAGCGGCAGATGCAGGCTTTGGAACATTGCGCATCTGGCGCGATCTCAATGGCAATGGTGTGACGGATACTGGCGAGCTTAAAACCTTGGCCGAAACCGGCATCACATCGATCTCGCTGGCCACTACGGTTCCCACCATCACCTCATCCTACGGCAACACCATCACCGCCACATCCACTGTTACGTTTGCAGATGCCACTACCTCAAAAATCGCCAATGTAATCCTCACCAACAATCAGATTGAGACTAAATATCTAGGCGACAGCACCGTGTCGACCGCGGAAAATGATAATTTTGAAGCCCACTGTCCTCACCACAAAAAATCCACGAAAGCTTTGGGTTTATGATTGATTTCTTTTCTTAATTAAGCAAACTTGACAATGAGCGACGCAAGCGGATTTGAGCAAAGAGCGCAAATTGATTCACTGAAAACTAGAACTGGGGGTATTTAAAATGGGGTCTGACCAAAGTAGCGATTCGCGATTTATTTGCTATTTGGCACTTCCTTTGCCTGCTCAGATTTTTGGATCAGAGTTATGTGACAATTTATGGAGAAAGTTTTCTCAAATGCTGTCGCACCTTGGTCTGCCCCGCTTGAAAGGCAACTTTGCTGGTGATGACAAAACACTTCTTTTAGAAATTGGTTCAACTATCGTCACTGTTCTATTTGTAGACGCGCCTCTTCCAAAAGATGCATGGGAGCGCCCTATTGTTTTGGATAAGGTATGGCCGAAAGCCAAAGATGCGATGGCCATTCAAAGGGTCCATGTCATTATTTCAAATCTTAATTCTGTTTTAGATCACAATGCCGCACTTTAAGCCGCGACTTCTGTAACGCTTGTTTCAGCTGTTTTAACAAATTTGCTTTCGGCTTCTGCTGTTATTTGGAGCGCGGGAACAACTATAACTGATCCTAAAAGATTCATTAATTCCGCAATGGCTTTAGAGCAAAAGCAGTTGCCAATCGACATTTGGGTGGGGATGACTTGGCTTGACGGATTGACATACTCAAAAGGTGAAAAGACGCTTGCAGTTTTGACGACTGGCCTCGCGCCATTTGTTTCCCGTGAAATTGAGTTTATGCCTTCAACACTTGCGCCGCCCGTCATTGCTGATCGCATACTGGGAGCCTCTCAACTTCTTATCATAAAGGGACCGATACTTCATGACGGTGAAACATTGGGCATCACTGACAGTGAGCGCATCCGCGTTCATCTGGCAGATAGAGGACAACGACCGAATGTTCCAGTTTATCAGCTAAATGTTGAGCAGCTCGATCAACAAAATCGCAGCGAGTATTCAACTCCAAGAGATCGAGGAATATAAAACATGCCATACTTAATCATGCCCTCACCAAATGCGCGATATCTGCCGATGTTGAGTGCCGAACCATGGCCGACCTCAGAAGTAACTATGCTCCGCAATTCTGGCCGACAATTTTCGCTTGGTATTGATATTGACCTTCCAAGTACGGCATTTCCAATTTCTGGCCGTGCAACACGCAATACTAAGCTAATGCCTGATGTAGTTGGGGCAGGATGTTTTTATGCATTTAGCGCAGAGCTACGCCAGATAGTTGAAAGTCTGGAGCCTGATGCTCACCAATTTTCAAACGAGTACGTCGTATTCTACAAAGATGGTCGCCTAGCGGAAAAGACCTACTATTGTATCAACATCAAACAGGAAGTCCGAAATTCAATAATTTGGGAAAAAAGTAAAATTCCAGAGATCAAGTACATATCTGGTTTTCCCGACGAGCTCGTATTTGATCAAGCAGTTATTGCAAAAAACCATCTTTGTCGTCTTCCAGACCTAGGCCGCTACTACATGTCTGACGAACTTTTCAAAAGGGTTCAGAAAGCAAAGATCAAAGATTTTCATTACCAACATGAATTAATCGGTCAGCGATAGGGGATCCGCGATGTCACTTTTTGGCGATGTATTTTCTGATTCCGGTGACAGATTCCGGTGACAGTGCACGTATTACTGTCCTCCTTGTCCCAACTCCAACACTACAATTTCCGGAGGGCTGCCAAAGCGCACTGGCATAATGCTGCATCCCAATCCGCCAGAGACAACCAGATGGCGGTCATTTTCAACAATGTGCCCGTAAGCAAAGCGGTTTCCATAGGCTGATGGCACAACTAAAGCTTTGCCAAACAAACGCACTTGGCCACCATGGGTGTGGCCGCTCACAGTCAGCGACACGCGCTCTGGAATTTCCGTAAACAGATCAGGCTCATGGGCCATGTGAACGATGGGCGCATCATCAGTTATCACTGCTAGGACCGAGGGCAAATCGGCTCGGCTGTTAAAGCTCCGAAAGTTTCCCTTTTTGATCGCAACGCTTGAACTGGTTCCAGAAAGCCAAAACGGTATTGCATCTTTAATTAAGCGAACGGCTTTGTTTTCCAACATGGGAATGCCCGCGTCCTCAAATGCCTTTTCCGCAACAGTGGGTCCATGGCCCTGCTTTTGGGCCGTCAAATCGTCCCACCAATCATGGTTACCGCAAATGCCAAAAGTGCCCAATGTTGAGCGCAATTCTTTGGCAGCTTTAGCAGCCTGCGCAACTGGAACTATTCCGGTTCTGAAGAAATGTCCCGCCACATAATCACCCAACAGCAAATGTAAATCAGGCTCCAGCGCATTGGCAGTTTTGATAATGTTTTGCCATCGGGTGAGCGACATATGCGGTTCAACAAGATGCGGGTCGGCCAATAACACCACACGCAATTTCAAGCCCGGTGTCCAGCGTGGTGGCGTGAATTTGTAAGTGACCGTACGCAGGCGAAATCCGGGTTCAATGATGGCGGCATAGGTAAATGTGCTGAGGCCCCCAAGAGTGAGTCCGCCGAGCCACGATAAAAAATTACGACGATTGATCATAGTGGTTGCCTATCGCTGCACTGCGGCTAAATCACGGCCTTGTTTGGCTTCCGCCAAACACCAGTCGCGAAAGGCATTGACGATGGGCGCATCTTTTGTGTCGAGGCGCGTAATTAGAAAATATGAAAATGCGTTGGGTGCTTTTAACGAAAGTTCAAAAGGCTTCACCAATCGTCCCGCTGCCAAATCATCAGCCACCAAATTTGAATCGCCCAAAGCCACCCCTTGACCGTCCAAGGCTGCTTGAATGCCCAGCGAGGTTTGGCTGAAATGAAGACCGCGTTTATCATCAAAATCAGGAATGCCGGCGGCCTGCATCCACATCCGCCAATTTGGCCAGAGAGTGCCTGCATCCCAATCCAAATGTATTAGGGTATGGCGCAATAAATCTCGTGGCGTGCGCAGCGGCTTTTCTTTGGTGATCAGCGCAGGGTGACAAACGGGTGACAGACTATCGTTGAAAAGCAAATCAGACCGCAGCCCTTCATATTTTCCAGCCCCAAAACGGATGGCGAGATCAACATCATCTCGATCAAAATCCACCAGCGAGTTTGAAACATCAACACGAACGTCAGCGCCAGGCACGGCAGCCAAAAAGCCATCGAGACGCGGCACCAGCCATTTGGCGGCCACTGACGGCGTGGAAGACACCCGAATCTGATTGCGATTTTCCAAGCGCTTAATGCGGTGCAAAGCACGCGTTAAAACTTCAATCGATTCATGAGCGGCTGTATGCAGAATTTCCCCTTCGCGCGTTAAACGCATAGAGCGACTGGTCCGCACAAACAGCGTGATGCGGAGCTGATCTTCAATTTCTTTGATTTGGTGGCTGATGGCAGCAGGAGTGACACCCATCACCTCAGCGGCTCTGGTAAAGCTCAAATGTTTAGCTGCCGCATCAAAGGCGCGAAGCGAACGCAGGCCGGGAAAATGCTCAATCATGGCTGAAATGTGCCTATCTTCAAACTAAACTTGATGATGTTATGAGAATTAGTCGTTTTTATCTGTGAATGCAATGCACTATATCTTCATTATCAACAAAAGTTAATGAAAGTTAAACATTATGACCCGCGCCATCAACCTTGCACTGTCCCACATCGAATCCCGCAAACTTGCATTGCCAGGTTTTGAGCGCCTGCGTGGTGCATTTGCGCGCGCCACCAAAGTGGAAGCAGCAGCGACAGCAATTTATTCAGACAATCAGGCAATCCGCGGCTCGTCGCGTGGTTGGATGATCTAAAAGTTTTAAGTCGCCCCCGTAGCGATAAACTGCCTCGTCCGTGCGTATTACGGGCGAGGCTTTTTTTATTTGCCTTTCCAAACCGGCTTGCGCTTTTCAGCAAAGGCCTTTGCGCCTTCAAGCTGATCCTCACTTGAATAGAGCTTATCAACTGTTGTTAATTTGCGCTTGGTCACCAGATCAAAGGCTTGCTGCACGGGCAGGTGGGCGGTTTCTCTGGCGATTTGTTTAATCGCGGCAAATACTAGTGGCGGGCCTGAAGCCAATTGCTCGGCCAATTCACGCGCGCGGGCCATCAGGTTTTCAGGTTTCACCACTTCATTGATCAGGCCCCAGTGTTTGGCCTCAATGCTATCAATGCGGCGGCCCGTGAACAACATTTCCATAGCCACATGATAAGGAATGCGGCGCGGAAGTTTTATGGTTGCAGCGTCGGCCACGGTGCCTGAATTGATTTCGGGCAGCGCGAAAGTGGCGTGTTCGACAGCAATTATAATGTCGCATGAAATCATAATTTCAAAACCGCCCCCAAAGGCAAGGCCGTTGACCGCGCAGATCACTGGTTTGTTCAGGCCCGGCAATTCCTGCAATCCGCCAAATCCACCAACCCCATAATCCGAATCCGGCGCTTCGCCGAGGGCTGCGGCTTTGAGATCCCAACCCGGGCAAAAGAATTTATCACCTGTGCTGGTGAGAATGGCAACGCGCAAATCCGGATCATCACGGAAGTTCGCAAATATATCGCCCATAATGCGTGAAGTTGCAGCATCAATGGCATTGGCCTTGGGGCGATCAATAGTGACCTCGAGAATGGGGCCACGGCGAGTGGTGTGAATGGGGCTGGTCATGGGAGCACTTTGTAATTGGTAAAAATCAGTTCAAGTTTTCTATCATTATAAATGGAAGAGGGAGTAATCAGCTCTTGTTCCAATATCTTTGCATAACATGAATCAAATGTTTCGCCAGCCACTTGGCAAAGCGGATGCTTTCGCCACCGTTTTTCAATCAAGCGCTTGGCAGCGAAGTTATTGAGATAAAGGTCTTTGGCTTTTTGCAATTGCCCAACTGAAAGCAATGCGCCTTCGCTAAAAGCGAGGCTTACGAGCTCGCTACAGTAAATTTGGTTTTTGGCCGAAAGGAAAAAAAGGTCGTAAGGCAATCCATCATATTTGTGAGCTGCGATTAAAATTTTCGACGCAGTGTCCGGTGAGAGGGAACTGAACCTTTGGATTGCAACCCTACCGCCTAGCCCACGTTTTATCCACGCATCTAACGGCGTCGACTTAACAGGGCCAACAGCTTCGACAACAAATGGCGCTCCGCTGGCATTAATCTCTATCAGCCCCATGTGACTGTAGGCACTTGCCGAGGCGAGCAGGATCGCAGCGCTCTGAGAGCCACGTGAAGTTTGAAAAATGATGTCGCCGTTTTGCAGTTGGGGCAAGTCTTTGGCGGAAACCGAGGTTAGTGCTAACCAAGAAAAAAAGAATGCAGCCAAAGTCACCGAAATAAGCACAACGACCTTCATAATTTTCCGCATGATTTAAAACTTCTTTGCACTGCCGGCTTTTTTCAAAAGAGATTTCGGGGGACAGTTACATAAACTTGGGAATGCGCATTGAGCCATTGCTCATGCGAGCCTTTTGCCTGTCGCTCATATGCAAAACCCAAATTGGAAAGCTCCTTCACCAGCTCCTTATAAAAACCAACTGGCATTTCAGGCCGCGTTTGGTATCTGTGTCGGCGGCATCCATGTGACCATGGCAAAGAGGTCTTCAGGAGATTTGGAAGCAAGTTCAGGCGAGGTATTATGGTTTGCAATAATCATATCGCGGGCGAGTTCAGGCATAATTTCTTCAAACTCAGCCAAATCCTTTGTCTCTATAAAGAGGCCCTCAATATCGGTTTCAGAATACCAGACTTTAGCTTCTGTATCCCAATGTGCTTTGACATAAAAGGTACGCTTCATTTAATTGTCCTCCACTATCGGAACATAAGCCAAAACGACATTATTGCAAACTACGTTTCTATCTTAAATTTAATCAACGCATCCGCCGCCACGACGCCTTTGGGGAGGACGAAGAGGGGGTTGATGTCGAGTTCTTCGATTTGGTCTTTGTAGGCCGCGGCGAAAGCGCAGATGGATTCAATTGCGGCAATTGTTGCGGCTTGGTCGCCAGATTTACCACGGTAACCTTCGATCAATTTCCAAATGCGCAAACTCTTCAGTCCACGGATGATTTCATTTTGAGTTGTGGGCAGGAGCAGCGTGACAGAGTCTTTAAGGAGTTCTGTGAATATGCCGCCTGCACCAATGACCAGCGCAAGGCCGAATTGGGGATCACGCGTGAGGCCGATGATGAGTTCAGCAACTGCGCCTTGCACCATTTTTTCGATGAGCAGTTCAGTGCCCAGTTTGGCCATGCGAGTCGCTGCGGCTTCGACTTCTGATGCGTTGCGGAGGTTGAGCGCCACGCCACCGACTTCGGTTTTGTGCAGGATGGTGGAAGAGGAGATTTTTAGGGCGACTGGGTAGCCGAGCTGATTGGCGGTTTTCACTGCGTTTTGTGGCGCGCAGATTTTGCCTTCGGGAATTTGCAATCCGAACTTCTTGAGCAGGGCCTTTCCCTCATATTCAGTCATCCCGACGAAAGACGGGACCCAGGAATTTCCACTCGGTGCTCGGTTTTCTGGGTCCCGACTTTCGTCGGGATGACTGTTTAACTTCCAATTCTGCCCGATAAAAGCTGCCGCTTCAAACGCAGCCAGTGCGTCGTCCAATCCCATCATCGGGGTGATATTTTCCGCACTGAGTTGCGCCGCCATTTCCAGTGGCATAGATTCGGGCAGGGACGCGACAATTACCGCGCGGGCTTTGTTTGCCTTGGCCGCAGCGGTAAAGGCCCGCGAGGTTTTGTACCATGCAGCGGGGTTCATGTGGGGGTGGGTGGGCACGTCCAAAATCAACATGCCGACATCAAATCCGCCAGAAAGTGTCGCCGTGAATGTGGCTTCGAGTTTGCCTTCATCGCCCCAAATGAAGGTATGATAATCCAATGGATTATCAATCGTGACAAATTCATTCAGCGTTGCCGAGACGCGCGTTTTGGTTTCTGCATTGAAAGCTGGGAAGGAGACTTTTTTCTCCAGCGCCATATCCGCCACCAATGCGGCTTCACCACCGGAGCAGCTCATGGAAACGAGGCGCGAGTCTTTAAGAGGGCCGCCGTGATGCAAGAACTTCAGCGTTTCGGCAAAAGCCGTGACTGATTTCATGCGTGCGATGCCGTAACGTTCAAATAGCGCGTCATAAAGATTATCTGCACCTGACAGTGATGAGGTGTGGCTAATGGTGACTTTTGCGCCTTGCTCGGAGCGGCCGGTTTTGAGCGCGATCACCGGCTTCTTATGCTTTCGAGCGATTTCAGCAGCGCGAGCGAAGGCGGCAATATCTTTCAGGCCTTCAATGTGAAGGCCAATGGCTGTGATGCGATCATCAGTACACAGAGCTTCTAACATGCGGGCCATATCAACATCAGCTTGATTGCCGATTGCAAACACGGCGGCAAGTGGCAGAGCGCGACGGCTCATGCCAAAATTGCAGGCGATGTTTCCGGACTGCGTGATGATGGCAACGCCACGTTCGCGGATTTCTAATCCATGTTCGTCTGGCCACAGGGCGCAACGGGAAAGCGTGTTCACAAAGCCATAACAATTGGGGCCGAGCAGGGGCATGCCATTGGCAGCGCTGAGAAGTTGGGCTTGTAATTCTGTGGCTCCGGCTTCAGCAAATCCTGCTGCATAGATAACTGCACCACCACAGTTCTTGACGCGAAGCTGGCGTACGATGTCGACAGTGGGCTCGCGCTTCACAGCGATGAAGGCGGCGTCGATTTCGCCAATAATATCATCAACCGATTTAACTGTGGCAATGCCGCCAAGCTCTTCACGCTTGGGGTGCACGGCCCAAATCTTTCCGGTGAAGCCCAATTCGCGTGTGCGCGTGATGGCAATGGCACATTCATTGCCACCGATGAAGGCGATTGATTTTGGATAGAGGAGGCGGGTGAGGGTCATTCGGAATTCAAATCTTTTCCCAAACAGAAACATGGGCTTTGCTATTGTCGTCAAATGGAGTTTTGTTCCAATCAGCGTGGCGCGAATGCAACTTCATGCCCGCAAGCTCGGCCATTAAATCCAATTCGGATGGCCAGACATAGCGGAAAGGTATGGAGTTTGAATGGCTGGTACCATCAGCGGCGATGGTTACATGATGCGATGTTAGTTTTTGTGACGCGGTTTCATAGGTGTCGAACCCAATATGGCTGCTCGACACATCTGATGGAACTGCAATTGAGCCCGGCGGTAAGAGACGCAGCGCTGGCACCATCACTTCAACAACAAATTTCCCGCCTCTGTTCAAGTGCTTCGATGCATTGCGAAAGCATTGCACTTGGGCTCCTTGGGTTGCGAGATTCATAATGGTATTGAACACCAGAAACACCAACGAATAGGTTCGGCCCATTTCAGTTGTGGACATATCACCTTGGCGCACATCTATAATGGTGCCTCCGGCCTTCTTCCTCAACTCACCAATCATGCCTTGTGAAAATTCAATTCCGTCAACGCGCAATCCCCGCGAATGAAGTGGCAAGGCGACACGGCCAGTGCCGATAGCAAATTCAAGGCACTCGCCACCACTGGCAAGTTCTGCAAGTCTTTCAATTGTAGGTTCCAATATTTCGGGCGCGAAGTTGAAAGCAACACCCTCATCATAGTCCTCTGCTATTTTACCAGCGAAGTAATCGGGCTGCATTTTAGCCGCCCAGTGGCCGGAGTAGGCCACGCGAAATAATATGCCGTTGGATTTCACTCGTTCCTTCCCAAATTCGTTCCACTCTGGCATCGCGCCAGATGCGCTCTAGCGGCAAGTCGCTCATCAGGCCCATGCCGCCGTGAATCTGGATGGCTTCATCGGCGATGAAGGCCAGCACTTCGGTGGATTTTAACTTGGCCATGGCCATATCCATTTCTGTGACGGTCCCTTGATCATATTTCCATGCAGCTTCCCTTGTGAGAAGTTCGGCGGCTTTCAATTCCATGGCCATATCCGCGAGCTTGAATGAAATGCCTTGGAACTTGCCAATTTGTTGGCCGAATTGTTCACGGTCCACGGCATATTGTAACGCGTGTTCCATGGCGCGCTCAGCGCGGCCTAAACAGGTGGAGGCCACTTGTAATCGTGTAGCACCCAACCAAGAATTAGCGACTTCGAAGCCTTTGTGCAGCTCGCCTAAAATTTGTGATTTATGAACACGGCAATCTTGGAATTCGAGAATGTTGTTGGGGTAACCGCGATGCGAGACATTCTTGTAGCCATCGCGCACTGTAAAACCTTTAGTGCCTTTATCGATCAAAAATGCGGTGATCAATTTTTTCTTGCCGCGTGGCGTATCTTCTTCGCCTGTGGCAGCAAACAACACCGTGAAATGCGCCTCGTCGCCATGGCTGATGAAATGTTTCACACCGTTGATCACAAAATCATCGCCATCTTGTTTTGCAAAGGTTTTCATACCGCGCAAATCTGAACCAACGCCGGGTTCGGTGAGCGCAAGGCAATCGGCCTTTTCGCCGCGCACAGCGGGAAAGAGGTAGCGTTCGCGCTGCTCAGTGTTGCACGCCATGAGGATGTTCGACGGGCGACCTACGCAGGTCCAGTGCAACGCATAATTGGCGCGGCCCAATTCTTTTTCATAAAGGCACCATGTCAAAGTATCGAGGCCCGCACCGCCGCCTTCTTCAGGAATGTTGGCTGCGAATAATCCGGCTGCTATGGCTTTGGCTTTCAACTCATCGCGCAATTCGGGGCGCAGTTTGCCGGTTTCTTCAACTTCTTTCTCATGCGGATAAAGTTCATTGGCGACGAAATCTTTCGTCGTCTTGATGATCATCTGTTGTTCGTCGGTTAATGCGAAATCCATAATTTACCTGATGTGAAAAGTTTCGACATGACCATCAATGGCGATATCTTGGCCATTGACCATATAGGCAGCTGGGCTCGCGAGATAGAGGCAGAGGCCGGCAATTTCTTCTGGCTCAGTGAAGCGCGAGAGTGATTGCTGGCTGACTAATTCCTTGACGACCACGTCCACAGGCACACCGCGCAATACAGCTTCGCTTTCGGCCACGTGCATGATGCGAGGGCCGTTCACGGCACCTGGGCAAATCGCATTGCAGCGTACGCCATGCGGGCCAAGCTCGATTGCTAATGATTTGGTGAGGCCAATGACCGCCCATTTGGCGGCGGCATAAGGTGTTCGATTGCCAAAGCCAAATTGGCCAGCATTGGACGACATATTGATGATGAGACCGGAGCCTTGCGCTTTCATCACGGGTGCTGCCCGCCTTGCACATAAGAACTGCGAGTCGAGGCAGACTTCAATGGTTTCGCGCCAGTCGGCGTAGTCAATATCATCAACGGGGGCAGTGGGGCCTTTGATGCCCGCGTTGTTCACCATCACGTCGAGCCCGCCCAGATCATCTAAAGCATCATCAAACCAAGCATCAATCTCGCCTTCGCTGCGCACGTTCACATGGGTTGCGGCAATTTCAGGAAACTCGTCGCGGAAGGATTCTAAAGCTTGTTCGTTGACATCGCAGATGTGCACTTTGGCACCTTCATCATAGAAGGCCTTGGCAATGGCGCGGCCAATGCCTGTGGCCGCTGCGGTGATCATGACCCTTTGTTGCATGTTACTTCGCCTTCTTCTTGCGAGCCTTCATTTCTCGATCCAACACCAGCCCAGCGCCAATTTTATGTTTCTTGAAAAGTTTCATCATATCAACCAAAATCGCATTGCGCTTGGCTTCCATTTGGGCGACGGTTTTACCTCCCGCTTGTGCTTCACATCCTTCGATCAAACGGGTTTCAAGCGCGTCATTCCACTTCGGGAATTTTAAATCCGTCCACGGCAATTCTAATGTGGGATCAAACTGTTTCATAAAATCGCGCATACCGCCGGGGCCGCCCGCGAGGTGATAGGTTTGGAATGAACCCATAAAGGCCCAGCGCATGCCAGCGGAGTAAATGATTGAGTCATCAATGTCTGCCGTTGAGCCAATGTCTTTGTCGAGAATATGCAAAGCTTCACGCCACAAGGCTTCTTGCAGGCGGTCGCAAATATAGCCGTCGATTTCTTTTTTGAGGCGCAGCACTTGCATCCCGATGGATTCAAAATAAGCTTTGGCGCTGGTCATGCTGGCTTCGCTGGTTTTGCTGCCGGGCACAATTTCAACCAATGGCAAAAGATAAACCGGATTGAACGGGTGGCCGATGATCACGCGTTCGGGGTGATGCGCGCACTCCGATTGCAACCTCGTGGGCAGGAAGCCTGAGGAGGAGGATGAGATGATCACGTCTGGTTTGGCAATCGCATCAATTTCTTTGAAGAGTTTGATTTTAAGGGCTTCGCGTTCGGGCGCTGCTTCATGGATGAATTCAGCTTTGCTAGCCATTTCAGAAAGATCAGTTGTAAAAGTGAGCTTGCCTTTTTTCGCAGGCTTGCCCAGAAGTTTCTCCATTGAAGGCCAAGCGGTTTTGATCTGCGCTTTTAGCTTGGCTTCAGCCGTGGGCGAAACGTCATAGGCGATGACATTGATGCCGCGGATCAAAGCCCGAGCTGCCCAGCCCGCGCCGATTAAACCTGTGCCCGCGATGCCGATGGTTTTTGGCTTCATACGATACTCCCTACATTTCTATTTCCCTCCCCCTTGTGGGGAGGGATTAAGGGTGGGGGTCGTTCCGGCGTTTGAAATTTTTCATTTCTAAAGTCTTTCGCCTGTACGACCCCCACCCCGGCCCTCCCCACAAGGGGGAGGGGGAGGCTATTTTAATCCTAAAATCGCGCGGCCTTCATCTGGTGTTGCCACTTTGGTGCCGAGGATTTCGATGATCTTCACGGCACGTTCGACAAGCGTGGCGTTGGACGCAAACACGCCCTTATCGAGATAGAGATTGTCTTCCAGCCCCACGCGCACATGGCCGCCCATGGCCGCCGACATCGCGGCGATCTGCAACTGGGCACGGCCTGCGCCCAGCACGCTCCAGCGGTAGGCGTCGCCGAAGAGGCGGTCGGCCGTGCGCTTCATGTGGGCCACGTCGTCGGGGTGGTTGCCGATGCCGCCCAGGATGCCGAACACGCTCTGGATGAACAGCGGTGACTTGATCAGGTTGCGCTGGAAGAAATGGTGGGCCGTGTAGAGGTGGCCGATGTCGTAACACTCGATCTCGAAGCGCGTGTTGTTCTCCGCACACGAGCGCAGGATGTGCTCGATGTCCTCGAAGGTGTTGCG
>JANOXS010000135.1:0-10780 GCA_031418535.1 Hyphomicrobiales bacterium
TACAATCAACTGCATGAAATGGGGTGCTGCCATTCAGTCGAATCATGGTCCGACGGTAAACTTGTGGGCGGCCTTTATGGCGTGAGAATTGGCGGTGTCTTTTTTGGCGAAAGCATGTTCAGCCGCCAAACTGATGCCAGCAAAGTGGCTTTGGTTCATTTAGTTGCCAGACTAAACGCCGGCGGATTTAAATTACTCGATGCCCAGTTTCTAAACCCACATCTGGTGCAATTTGGAACTTACATAGTAAAAAAAGCTGACTATCGAAGCGTGCTCGATCACGCTTTGGATGGAAGCGGTGATTTCAAATGCTTCGCAGAAGATCACAATCCTGAAGCAGTATTAAATTGGGCGCTCAATCAGGCGGCGGTGTAGCCGCATCACCGTCAAGCTGATCTTGCACGGCTGACACATCAGGAGCGGCTTCCACGGTCGGCGGCGGTGCACTTGGGTCGCGGCAACCTGTAAGCCACACATCAACTGTTGGGTGTTCTAAGCCGTTAAGCCCTGGGCTTTCAGCAAACATCCAACCTGAAAAAAGTCGCTTACGCGTGCCATCCTTCTGCGCCTCATCAATTTCAACAAAGCTAGCTGTTTTTGGATCTTCGGTAATAGGTGCTGTGTTGCACACATCTGCTTTTACGATCAAATCGCCAAATTTAACTTCTTCCCCAATCTTGGCTTCAAAGTTTGTGGTAATCGCCATAATTTTATCGAGGCCTGCAAACACGGCAATAGGGTTATGGATATTTTCGGCCTGCGCAGCCGACACCATAAACCCAAAGCTCAGAACCAACGCAACCTGCCTCATTGCGGCGGTGCATCCGCAGGCTTGGCACCTGATTTTGAGAACATGGCTTGGCTAATGATCGACCAGATATCAATCGCACCTTGGGTATAACTCAGCACTCCACCCTCACCAATTTTGGTGTCAGAACCGCCCGGCTCTAAAGCTACAAATTTTGAACCCAGCAATCCTTCGGCGGTGATTTTTGCGGAAGTATCATCCGACAGTTCAAGCCCCGATTGAATCACCATATCGATGCGCGCTTGATAGGATTTTGGATTAAGCCCCTGTCCAATGACACTGCCAACTTTAACCCCGGCAATGCGAACATCACTGCCCACATTAACGCCGTCGATATTATCAAATTCAGCACTCAAATGCGTGCCCCCTCCGCCCGGCCCACCACCAAGCCCTGCGGTTTTATACGCAAAGCCAAAGAAGCCAACCGCAGCGGCTATGATCGCCGCACCGACAAGTGTTTCGAGGGATGTGGATTTCATCTGACCTCTTACTCAGGCTTCCATGCCTGATAATCCGATGCGGGGCTGCGCGGTTTCCCGCCAACTGCAATTGAGCCGGGTGGATGATAAGCAGCAGACGTTCCGGTCAAGTTTTCGACATGAGATTTTTCCCAATCTCGTTGCTCATATTTTTTCTGAGTGGGAGGCGTATCAACGCGGTGATGCATCCAGCCATGCCAGCCCGGCGGAATTTGCGACGCTTCAGAATAACCAGCGTACGCAACCCAGCGACGCTCTGGAATAGAATCTGGCAGCGCAGATTTGGCGCGATAATACTTGTTGCCTAAGTCATCCTGCCCCACAAACTCGCCCTTGCGCCATGTATAAAAACGCGTAGCTAAAGTCTGCCCGTTCCACCACGTGAAAAACTGTTTAAGAAATTTCATATTACTTCCAAAGACTCTTAGTGTTGCGCCGGAATATGGCTGAATGAGCATGCTAAATCCAGCATGAAAAACACCTTATGATTTCGGCCTTAAAAACACGATTGAATGCCCATCTAAATTTTTAGTGCTGAGAACCTCGACGGTCGATTGATTGGTCAGTTTAGCTATAAATTCGGCACCTTTAGACTCAGGTATTGGCAAATCATTGGGCACCGAAAACAAATGGAAACGCGGCCTCAAAACTTCGTCGGTCAAACTGATCAAATAAATTGGCGAAAGAACATCTCCCGTAATTACAGAATTTGAGGCAAAGACACGAACTGTTCCGCGCTTGGTATATTCCGCATGGGCCAGATCAATGGCAGTTAATTTGGCTTTTAGGCCCTGATGCAAAGCAGGCCTCGGTGGCAATTTGAAGAGTGCCGCGTTGGGATCAAGATAAGGGAAACTATCGCGCCAAGTCCATTTTGGCTGGATTGTGAATCCCGCGTTTTCTAATACTTTCTGTAACTGTGGTAATGGACCTATCCACTGGGCCACAAACACTTCTTCGGCTTTTCCTGCAAGATCAACCCGGTGACTTTGACTGCTGTTCCAACCTGTCGACGTCCATTCGGCCAGAGTATAATTAAGAGTTTTATCGACAGCTTCGTAACGTTGTTCTTCAACTTCATAAGCTGCCGAAATGTGCAAGGTGGCCGCCACTAAAAACGCGGTCATACTACTTAATAAAATTCCAAGAGGCTTCACCCGGCGCGATGGCCACGTTGCAATTGCCACACTAAAAAATGTGAAGATAACGACGGCATGAAGCAAGCCACCGATCACATCGCTCATCCAGTTCACACCGAGATAAAGCCGTGAGAATGAAATTGCTATAATCACAATGCTGCAACTGGCTGCAACAAGCGCTCTGCTCCAGCGGCCCATGCCGCGGCTCACCATCAAGCCTAGACAGCCAAAGGTAACGGCTGCCATCACAGCGTGGCTGCTCGGAAAACTCGGCAGCTGCAGGGCCTCCGTTATCTGTGGTCCATTGGGCATGCGGTGTCCCAAAAACAAATTCGAAGCCAAAACCACAAGTTTGGCGACAGCAGCAGTTAAAGTTAATATGACGGCCGCGCGCCAAGCCCGCTTGAAAAGCAACCATGCGACTGCGGCGCCCAGAGTTGCAAAAAGCACCACGTCATCACCAAGCATGGTGATGCGGATGAACAACTCATCGGCCGGAGCATTGCGCAGTTCCGAAAACAAATTGAAAATGGAATAATCTAGATTACCGACAGCATGTTCCAACATGCGTCCCGAAACAATATCGCCCAAGATAACAAAAATCAGTGGGCTCAATAAAATCGGCAAGAATACCAAAACCGATCTTGGATTTTGTGGAGCAATTGCACGCGCAAAGCGCCGCATTGGTCGGTTGTTAAACTTCCGCGCCCAAGCCGAAATGCGGCCTTGGATGGCATTGCGATAGGGTGTGATGCTTGCGGAAAGTAACCGGATGAGCCACCCGCCCAGCGCCAAGATACAAAGCAGCACCAAAAGAATTACAAGAAAGCGACCACTCAATTCTCCGGCCATTGACAAGGCTTGCCCCAACAACACGCCGGGCAATACATGCGCAAACGACCAAACAATTCCTGATGATACATTGATCGCTAGAAAGAAACCCTGCCCCATCCCAAACATGCCGGCAATGCCCGGAATAACGGCCTTCACACCCGGCACAAAACGCCCCAGCGCAATGCTCTTGCCGCCGTGGGTTCTCATAAACTCTTCACCTTTGGCAACCAGATGAGGATAGGCACTCAACGGCCAGAAAGTTCGCAACCTTTCACCAAAAATGCGGCCCGCCCAATAGGACACCTGATCGCCGAGAATGCAGCCCAGTGTGGTGGCGATAATCACTGGCCAAAACTCAAGCTTACCCGTGCCAACCAGAGCCCCCGCCCCCACCAACACAGCAGTGGACGGCACCACAAGCCCAATGACCAACAGGGCTTCGCCAAAAGCAATCAAAAAAATTACGCCTAGCGCCCAGTTTGGGTGCAGTGCAAAGTAATCAAGATAGGGTTGGATGTGATCCATGATTCCACATGTTAAATGTCTGAAAATCTATTTACGCATGGAATATGTAAATAAAATAGACACTTGTTAGAAAAACAGTACAACTTGCGGCGATAATGACATTTCAAACAATCCTTATTCTCATTTCTGCTGGTTTCTTAGGCGGCATTGCTAACTCTATGGCAGGTGGGGCCTCGCTCTTCACTTTTCCAGCCCTTCTCTTTGTCGGTCTGCCGCCAATCATTGCCAACGCCTCAAATGCCCTCGCTGTTACATCCAGCAATGGCGTCGGATTCTTGAGCGATATTAAAAAATTACCACCTATAACTGGCAGTTTCATGTCGAGCTTAGCGGTTTCAATTTTAGGGGGTGCTTTAGGTGCGCTATTGCTCTTGGCCACCCCGGAAAAAACATTCACAGCCACAGTGCCAGCCCTGATCGGCATTGCTACTTTACTATTTGCGTTTTCAAAATCCATTCAGAAATTTTTAAGCGCTCAATTGGGCGGGGCTGGCGATCATTCTAAGCTTCGCCAAATTCTTTTGCTACCTGTAGCGACCTATGCAGGCTTCTTTGGCGCAGGTGCTGGCGTGATCTTCCTTTCAGTGCTCAGTGCAACCAGCACTTTTGAGTTGCGCAGTCTCAACGTGCTCAAAAATATTTTCGCATTCATGAGCAACATCACCGCAATTTTATTTTTTCTGTGGTTTGGCTTGATCGCTTGGCCTCAAACACTGGTGATGATGATAGGAACATTGATAGGCGGATTTCTAGGGATAAAACTCACCAAAATCTTGCCAACACACACCGTTAAAAATGTTATCATCACTTGTGGCGTGTTGATGACATGCATCTACGTTTATCGCTACTGGCTATAAGCCACCGCAATTTCTGCCGCAAGTTTTGCATTACTTTTAACCAACGCAATGTTCGCTGTGAGAGAGCGGCCTTGGGTGATTTCCGCCAAACGCGCCAACAGAAATGGTGTCACGTTTTTGCCGTGCACGCCCAGTTCTTTGGCCTCTGCAATAGCCTTTGCAATGGTGGGCACAATTTCAGCTGCTGGTATTTCAGCGGCACTGGGAATGGGGTTGGCCACCACAATGCCACCATCCAAATTCATCGCCCATTTGGCATTCATCATTGCGGCAATCTCAGCGGGCGTATCACATCTCAACGGAACTTTGTGTCCGCTGTTGCGCGAATAGAATGCCGGGAATTCGTCAGTGCCATAACCCACCACGGGAACGCCATGTGTTTCTAAAACTTCCAGCGTGAGGGCTAAATCTAAAATCGCTTTGGCCCCTGCTGTGATCACTGCTACATTGCTGTGTGAGAACTCGACGAGATCAGCAGAAATATCAAAACTTTCGCTTGCTCCACGGTGTGCGCCGCCAATGCCACCGGTGGCGAACACATGAATGCCAGCCATGGCGGCGATGCGCATGGTGGAGGCGACAGTGGTAGCACCTGTGATTTTACGCGCGACGACGAAAGGCAAATCACGCGTCGAAACTTTCATGATTGAAGGTCCAGTTTTGGCGAAGTGCTCCAACTCCACCTCCGAAAGACCAGCGCGAAGCTCTCCATCAATTATCGCGATAGTCGCAGGGATCGCTCCATTCTCGCGCACGATGGCTTCCACCTCTCGCGCCATTTCCAAGTTTTGCGGGTAAGGCATACCATGCGCAATAATGGTGGATTCGAGGGCGACAACTGGTTTGCCAGTTGAAAACGCGGAAGTTAGTTCAGGGTTTGATAATACTCGCATTTGCTCTCTCTAGGTCACTCTTCTCAAATATCAAACTTCATCGGCAAAATTACAATGTCGCGGACCACAACATTGCTGGGGCGGGTTACCATGAACAGCACGCAATCGGCCACGTTTTGGGCCTCCATGATATTACCTTTGGCACGTTCATCTTCCAACCTCGATTGGGTCCAATCTGCCAGCAACGGGGTTTCAACCGGGCCCGGTTGAACGGCACCCACACGCACCCCAGATTGAGCAACTTGGCGGCGCAGCGTATGAACGAAAGCTTGAACGGCATGTTTCGAAGCGGTGTAGATGGGTTCCCACACCACAGGAACAATTCCAGCGATAGAACTTGTGACAATGATATCACCCGATCTCTGCGCTATCAAATGCGCAAGCACCGCATGCACCGAACGGAATACTGCATTAACATTTAAATTCAACATGCGGTCCCACGCATCAGGGTCACCCTCAACAACTTGTCCCCCAATATAGCTTCCCGCATTGGCATGAAAAATATCAAGCCGCCCGGCTTTCGCCAAAATTTTCGGCAACATAGTACTGACCGATTTGGGATCGAACAGGTCAATCACCACGGGAATTGCGTGTGGACCAAGCTCTGCACAAATTTCGCTCAGCCGATCTTCGGCACGGTCCACCAGCGCCACAGTTGCCCCAGCTGCCAGAAATGTCTTAGCGCATTGCAGTCCAATGCCTGACGCTGCACCTGTAATCGCAACAACTTTTCCAACTAGGCTTTGAGTCATGTCTCATACTTTCAATTTTGGCTTAGTTTTAGCTTTTTGGTGACAGGGCACATAAATCCATTTCCACCACCTTAGTCCAGCGTCGACGAATGACTTGCGATCACGCGCGCGGCCATAGCCTGCCCCAATTCGGCGGATTTTTCCAGTGACCGATTTTGCATCAAGCCAAATACCAAGCCCGCTGTTGCGGCATCGCCAGCACCAGTAACGTCAACAATTGTTTGGGCTGTCGACGGAATATGGATAAAATTTTTGCCGTCGCACACATAAGCACCCTGAGTGCCAGCGTGTATGACAATATTTTGCAAGCCCCGTTCGTGTAAGATTTTTGCGGCAGCCTCGGGGTTGCGAGTCCCGGTTAAGGATTCGATCTGGTCAAGATTGGGTGTGGCCAAATAAATTTCGCGATGCTGTAAAAGTTCTATCAGTTTCTTGCTCTTAGAAACTGAGACTGGCTCTATAATTATTTTGGTGTGGGTGATTGCTCGCAGGCAAGCATCATCCAGATTGCAATCTGCTATCACAAAATCAGCAGTGGCGATGGCGCGACTTTGAGCGGCAATCATCGCCGACGTTAGATAGCGCATATCATTGGCGGCAGATATCAATTCGCCATTGTGATCGAGTATTGCCAGATAAATACCACTCGGTTGATCAACGCGCAGCAGCATTGATACATCAACACCCGCCGCCGCAGTTTCTGCCAGCAACATGTCACCATGCACATCCTTGCCGATAACGCTGAGCAAGGAAACGGCACCGCCAAGCTTTGCGATATTGTGGGCAATGTTTCGGCCTACTCCGCCCGCCTTAATATGAATTGCGCTCGGGTTAGAGGTGGCTGGAATATTATCAGCCAAAGTTTTGGCTTTGATATCCACATTTGCTCCACCAATGACCAAAACTTTAGAAATCGGTTTTCACTCCGCCTTCACGCAAACGGCGATCGACAAAATCATTCAGACCGTCGCGGATGCTCTCTTCCATATAGGGCTGTTGATATTCGGCCAGCGCTTGCTTGTAAACCGTGTTGGCGCGTTTCAAGGCATCAGGCGAACCGGCGGCCAACCATTGCGGGTTGTTGCGCCAATCGGAAATAATTGGTTGATAGAAGGCGTTGGAATAACGGGCCAAAGTGTGTTGCGCACCAAAGAAATGCCCACCCGGGCCCACTTCACGTATCGCTTCAACACCAAGCGCATCTTCAGTGGTTTCAAGGGGTTGCAAGAACTCACTGACCATTTGAATGAGGTCTACATCCATCACAAATTTTTCAAAAGAAGCAACAAGTCCGCCTTCCAGCCACCCCGCTCCATGCATAATGAAGTTGCCGCCCCCCATAGTGAGCGCCCAGAGCGAGAACACGCTTTCATAAGCGGCTTGAGCATCCATCATATTGGCAGCGCATGTGTTCGACGTGCGATAAGGCAAGTTGTAACGCCGCGCCATTTGCCCGCCGACCATGACGGCTTTCATATATTCCGGCGTGCCAAAGGCCGGGGCACCCGACTTCATATCCACGTTGGACGTAAAGCCACCGTAGATCACAGGTGCACCCTTTTTCACCAATTGCGTGAAAGCAATTCCGGCCAAAGCCTCAGCGTTTTGTTCAACGACCGCACCCGCCATCGTCACAGGCGCCATAGCACCCGCCAATGTGAACGGTGTCACACACACCACCTGCCCGCGCGACGACATTTCCAGTATGCCGTTGATCATGTAGGCATCCAACTTCAGAGGCGAGTTGGTGTTAACAATTGTGGTGAGTGTGGGTTCACGTTCAAATTGTTCATGCGAAACACCGCGCGCCAGACGGGCGATTTCGATGCCGTCTTGAATGCGGTGCGCACCCAGCGAATAGGCCGTCATGGGTTTATCCATAAGCGTTGCCATATCACGAAGCGCTTCTAAATGGCGAATGCCGGAATGCAAATCAACTGGCTCTACAGGATAGCCCGCGCTGAAATTAATGGCGTTGAAATGTTGGCCGAGCTTCAAGAACTTTTGATAATCTGCGCGGTTGCCTGTTCGCCTGCCGCCATCAACATCATGACACGAAGGGGGTGAGCCCACTGTGCCAAACACCATGTTGTTGCCGCCCATTTGCATATTATGCACGGGGTTGCGGGCGTGGATGGTAAATTCAGATGGGGCATGGCTGATCAGCTCTTCGAGCAGCCCTGCTTCAAAACGCACACGTTCGCCTTCAATTTTCGCTCCAGCAGCGCGCCACATATCACGCGCTTGCTCATCTAAGAAGTCCATACCAATTTCGGCCAACACTTTGAGAGAGGCCACGTGGATTGATTCTTCTTCGTCTTTCGAAATAATATTGGTAGGCGGAAAAAGTCGCTTTACTTTGCGCGTCGGTAATTGCGGAATGGCCGCCCCACCACCAGCACCCGGATTGGCACGAGCACCACCACGGCGCGGACGGCGGGTTTCAATCTCACTCATTTCTTGTCATCCTTAAGAACTTCCAACATAGGATCAGCGGCCACTTGCTTGACCAACCATTCTTCAAAACGCTTAATTTTATTTTTGCTGCGATGCTCAGCATTGCAAGCAAAATACCAGTGGTGGCGATGCTCCACACGCAGAGGAAACGGTTCTTCAAGGCGGCCCAGTTTTATTTCTTCGGCCGCATAAGGCCCGATGGTCATAGCAAGGCCCCTGCCTTCAATGGCTGCTTCTTGCGCCAAGATATAAGAATCAACGGCAAGACGGTTTGCAGGCTTGATGCCTTTGACACCCGCAGCCTCTAACCAAATTTGCCAGTCTTCTTCAGCCGTATAGACATCGATCAGTTTTTGTTTTTTGAGATCATCGAGCGACTTAATTTTCAGTGATGGTGCACAAACGGGCTGCAAATAAGACTTGAACAGTGGACGATAATAATGCCCTGGCATTTTATTGCGCGCCAAAATGAGGCCCACATCGACGTTGCGCTCATCAAAATCCCAATCGAAATACGATGTGGACAGGCGCACTTTCATATCGGGAAATTTGCGTTCGAAATCATGCAAGCGCGGGATCAGCCATTTGAGCGCAACGGTGACATAAACTTGGATGGTAAGTTCATTGTCGGTTGTTGAGGGGCGCAGCGCACGCGTTTGTGCTTCGATCTGGTCAAAAGCATCGCGCACTGTTGGGTAATAAGTTTGGCCCAATTGTGTAAGTTCGGCGCGGCGTGCATCGCGGCGGAACAGCAACACATCCAGCCTCTGCTCCAAAAGTTTCACCTGATGGCTAACCGCAGAGCGGGTAATCCCAAGCTCACCCGCCGCCATCCGGAAGGAGCCAAGGCGGGCTGCGGCTTCAAATGCCGTTAAGGCGCGCAAGGGCGGTAAGTCTCGTCTGGCCAAGGGAATTCACCTATAAGTTTGGGCTGAAAAGCTTATAACATAGCAGAACCAGTGTGTTTAGGGAGGGGGTGCGAGGTTAGGTGGTGATATTTTTTCACACTCACGCAAACATAACTGCCGCTTTGAACTGCCAGCGAATAAGAGCAAACTGACAACAACAATGCTCACCAAAGGAAATGCCATGTCATTAGTTGAAGATATTACCAAGCGCCGCGGTGGACGTGATGCACGGCGCACTTTGCGTTCGACCGCAATCCCAATGTCTAAAGCTGCGGTAAAACCCGGCATGGTGGGTGGGCAATATAAACCGCTGAAGGATGCCGACATGGTGCGCATTCATCAGACGGCACTGAAACTTTTGAATGATGTGGGATTGGCGCGGGCCATTCCGTCTTGCATTGAAGCGATGACAGCGCGGGGCTGTTTTATGCGCGATAATGGGCGCCTGTGCATTCCGCCTGCGCTGGTTGAGGATATTCTGGCGTCATGTGCCAAGAATTTCGTTCTCCATGCGCGCAAGCCTGAGCTTGATATGGAGCCTTGGGGCAATAAGGTTTATTTTGGCACGGCCGGCGCTGCTGTTCATATTGTTGAAATTGAGTCCAATTCTTATCGCGAGTCTTATCTTGCGGATCTCTATGACGCAGCGCGCATCGTAGACACCTGTGAACACATCCACTTTTTCCAACGCTCTTTGACTGCGCGTGACATGCTCAACGGGCATGATCTCGATATTAACACGCTTTATGCTTCGCTGGCTGGCACGCAAAAACATGTGGGAACATCGATGGTGGAGCCATCACATGTGGAAGAGTGTTTGCAAATTTTGCATTATGTTGCTGGTGGTGAAAAAAAATGGCGTGAACGACCTTTTGTTTCGCAGAGCAATTGCTTCGTGGGGCCGCCGTTGAATTTTGCCGAAGATGCGTGCGCGTGTTTAGAAGTTGCCGCACGGGGCGGTATGCCGGTGCTGCTGTTGTCGGCGGCGCAGGCCGGGGCAACAGCGCCTGCGGCTTTGGCTGGCACTGTGGTGCAAGCTGTAGCGGAATGTTTGGCGGGTTTAGTTTACATCAATTGCGTTGTGCCGGGCGCCATTGCCATTTGGGGGCCTTGGCCGTTCGTATCAGA
>JANOXS010000136.1:0-35093 GCA_031418535.1 Hyphomicrobiales bacterium
GCCGTCGTGGTTGCCCGCTCGTCAGAGCAATCCGCACAGCCTCTCGCTTAAACTCATCATTGTGTACCTTTGCCATAACCGTTCTCCTTGATGGCTAATGTTTCTCATCAAGGACGCGGAATCAAACCGTGGCAAGTCCAAGATTGCCTCAAATGCTTCGCCCAACTACTCCAGACGCTTGGTAGCCGCTTCACTTAATACATTCTCAGCCCACTGGTTCAAACTTATGCCCTTTAATTGCGCGGCTAGTGCTGCTTTGGCGTGGACCAGTGGATCGATGCGGAACATCACTTTGCCGGAATAGGGCTTTTGTGGGGGCTTGCCGATTTTTTTGCAGGTTTCAATGTAGTCATCAACCGATTCATGAAATGCAGCCTTCAACTCATTTACTGTTGTGCCATGAAAACCGATGATGTCATCAATGCCAGCCAAATGACCGACGAAGATTTCATCTTCAGGATCAAATTCAATTGTCGCTTGATAGCCATTATATTCCAAAACATTGATCATGGGGTGATCTCCAATTTCTCTAATAATTTTCTTGCATCTTTAACTTGATAGCGAAGGGCTTCTTTTTGTGGATGGGGACGATGGAAGAAAGCAACCTGGCCACCACTTTCAATTCTGATCCGTGAACCAGAGCCTTCAATGACATTGCAACCAGCGGCTATCAGCAATGCTTCTATATCCGACCACGCAATGTTAGTCTTAGTCGGCTCTGCGAATACCGCTTCCAGCGTCTTTCGATGCTTGCTGTTCATGCTTGCAATATATGATAGCTGTTTTCAAAATGCAAGCATTTACTGATAGCGAACCAAAATGCAGGATATTGCGTATCTACGTCCATGACAAAACACATCATTATCGGCGGAACGGGTGGGATTGGGGCGGCTATTGCGCGACGTCTTCATTCGGCTGGGAATTCAATTCATTTGATTGCGCGGGATGAAGGGAGGCTTGCTGCGCTTGCTTCTGAACTTAACGCGACTTTCGCCGTTGCGGATGTTCAGGACCGGGCTTCGCTTGAAGCGGCTATCCAACAAGCTGGGCCAGCCGTTGACGGGCTTTGTTATGCGGCGGGCACGATTAATTTGAAGCCTGTGCACCGCCTCACCGATGCGGATGCGATGCGAGATTTTGAGATTAATGCGTTGGGTGCATTTCGCGCGGTGCAATTGGTCTTGCCGCTGCTGAAGGCATCAACACAGGCGACGACTTCCATATTGCTTTTCTCTACCGTGGCTGTGGCGCAAGGGTTTGCGGCCCATGCTTCGATTTCGATGGCGAAGGGTGCCGTGGAGGGATTAACGCGGGCGTTGGCTGCGGAACTTTCACCGAAAATTCGCGTGAACTGTTTGGCGCCCTCGCTCACGCGCACGCCGCTTGCAGCGGGGCTTACATCGAATGAAGCCATGGCAAATTCGATTGGATTGATGCATGCGGCCCAGCGCCTTGGCGAGCCTGATGATATCGCCGCAATGGCGGCCTTGTTGCTCTCGCCAGATGCGGGCTGGATTACGGGGCAGGTGATCGGTGTTGATGGCGGGCGTTCAACACTTCGCACCAAAGGCTAATATGCGCGGCGTTGCTAAATCCAACCTTCCGTCCAAAAATTGCGCCACTTGCGGCAAGCCTTTTACATGGCGCAAGAAGTGGGAAAAGGTGTGGGCCGATGTTAAATATTGTTCTGATAAGTGCCGAGGCTTGAAAAGTAACAAGTAAAGTTTCATATATTGCCTATGGAAATTGGAATTTACACTTTTGCTGATGTGGCAGCGGGCCACCCTGAGCTTGCTGGGCAACGCTTGCGCAATCTTGTTGAAGAGATGGAGCTAGCGGATCAAGCTGGGCTCGATGTGTTTGCAGTTGGCGAACATCACCGCGCAGATTATGCCGTGTCATCGCCTGCTGTGGCGCTGGCGGCGGGAGCTTCGCGCACGAAACGCATTAAGCTTTCGAGTGCAGTGACTGTTCTCTCTTCGGATGATCCGGTTCGCGTGTTTCAGCAATTTGCCACTGTTGATGGCCTTTCAAATGGGCGCGCGGAAATTATGGCGGGCAGGGGTTCGTTCATCGAATCCTATCCGCTGTTTGGTTACGACTTAGATGACTATGACGCACTGTTTTCCGAGAAACTTGATCTGTTGATGAAGTTACGCGATGCCGAGCGCATCACCTGGAATGGTGGCTTACGCCCTTCACTCAAAGATGCTGGAATTTATCCACGGCCTGAACAGAAGAAAATGCCAATTTGGATTGCCGTAGGTGGCACGCCTGAGTCTGCCGTGCGGGCTGCAACTTTAGACTTGCCGATGGCGCTGGCCATTATTGGTGGAGACCCACGACGCTTTGCGCCATTCTTTCAGCTCTATCGCCAAAGCCACGCCAAGGCCGGGCATGATGCTTCGAAAATTCAGCTTAGTTTGAACATGCATGGTTTTGTTTCCACTTCAACGGATCATGCCAAGAAAATTTATAGTGCAGCGCATTTGGAAGTGATGAACCGCATTGGCCGCGAGCGCGGCTGGGGGCCGCAAGGCATGGCGCATTTTGAATCTGCTGCTGGGCCAACAGGGAACCTCATTATTGGTGATGCGGCGCGTGTGACTGACCGGATTTTAGAACTTCATGAGATTTTTAAAAATACGCGCCTTCTCATTCAAATGGCGATTGGAACTGTTCCGCATACGGAGCAACTCAAAGCTATTGAGATTTTGGGAAGCGTGGTTGCACCCGCGGTACGAAAGGCTTTGGCATGACACTTCCCAATGTAGCAGACCCGCTGTTTGGCGATGTTGATTCAGTCGAAACGGTGATCATTCCACGCGCCCGTGATCTTGGCAATTTTGAAGTGCGGCGCGCCTTGCCTTCAGCTGAGAGGCAAATGGTGGGGCCGTTTATTTTCTTTGATCAGTTTGGTCCGGTGATGATGAAATCAGGCAATGGCGTTGATGTCCGTCCGCACCCGCATATTGGGCTTTCCACAGTGACGTGGTTGTTTGACGGGATGATTTTTCATCGTGATAGTTTGGGAACTGAGCAAGCCATTCAGCCGGGTGAACTCAACTGGATGACGGCGGGCAAAGGCATTGTGCACTCAGAGCGCACGCCTGCGGCAGAGCTTGCGCGAGAACGAAAGGTATTTGGTATTCAAAGTTGGGTGGCCTTGCCGAAGAAATTTGAAGAGGTGGCTCCGGGATTTGAACACGTGCGGCCCGATGCGTTGCCTTTGATTAGCGATCATGGCCGGGAGGTGCGGGTGATCGCGGGTTCGCTATATGGTGAGACCTCTCCTGTTAAAACCCATTCTGATTTGTTTTATGGTGATGTGAAGTTGGCAGCAGGAGCGCGGTTGCCAATGCCGGTGGAGCATGAAGAGCGCGCGATTTATATCGCCGAAGGTCGACTAGAAATTGCAGGTCAAAGCTTCGATGCGGGGCGTCTGCTGGTGTTTAAACCCCATGATGCCATTGTCGTTTTAGCATTGGAAGATTCGCGTTTCATGCTGCTGGGTGGAGAGCCCATGGATGGGCCGCGCCATATTTGGTGGAATTTTGTTTCGTCTTCGAAGGAGCGACTGGATTCTGCCAAGGAAGATTGGAAGCAGGGGCGCTTTGAAATTGTGCCGGGTGACGAGAAAGAATTTATCCCGTTGCCAGACTGATCTGCCAGAAAAGTGATCGAAGTTGATTTGCGCCAAACGTTGATTTGATCAATCCTTCTGCAAGAGAGGGAATCATGGGCAATACTGGCGAAAAAATAAAAATTCATAGACTGTATGTGCGGATTTTCCATTGGATCAACGCTATTGCCATGGTGTTGATGATCATGAGTGGGTGGCAGATTTACAATGCGTCACCGCTGTTTGACTGGTTAGAGTTTCCGAGTGCTGTCACCCTTGGTGGCTGGTTGGGCGGCGGCATTCAGTTTCATTTCGCTGTGATGTGGGTGTTTGTTGCTAATCTTCTGATTTATTTTTTTGGCAGTATTCTCACGGGCCATTACCGTCGCGCCCTGTTTCCTGTCAGTCCTCAATCCATCTTTAATGATTTGAGCAAGGCGCTGCGCGGAAAGCTTCCGCACATTGTTGGCACCTATAATTCCGTGCAGAAAATTTCATACTTGGGCGTGATCGTTTTGATGCTTGGAGTTTTTCTCTCTGGATTGGTTATTTGGAAGTCGGTGCAGTTTCAAACTCTCGGGCTTTTGTTTGGCGGCTACGAGGGCGCAAGGTTGGTGCATTTTATCTGCATGAGTTTAATTTGCGCTTTCATCGTCATGCATTTGGCTTTGGTGGCGATTGTGCCTTCAACATTTATTCCAATGATTACTGGATGGGCGCGGAAATCTGCGCACGCCGAACAGGAGTCTGATCATGCTGCTTAAGCGCAAACCTGCTCCATTGATGTTGGAGCGCACAAACTCAATTCTAAACATCGAACGACGCATGTTTATGAGGCAAACTTTGTCGCTTGGAGCGCTTGCATTACTCACTGGTTGCAACTCGATTGAAGATGACACGCCGGTGGATCGCATTTTGAAAGCAATGTCGAACTGGAATGATAAAGCGCAAGCGGCATTGTTTGACCCCACACAGCTTGCACTCACTTATGAACAAAAAGATGTTGTAGATCCGTTTCGGTTTAATGCGTTTTATGGTGAAGATGAAATTGTTGAAGTGGTCGAGGCTGATTATAAACTTCAACTGAGCGGCATGATCGAAAACAAAGCGAGCTGGACACTGGAGCAGCTGCGCGCGTTGCCGCAAATTTCGCAAATCACCCGACACATATGTGTTGAAGGCTGGAGCCTGATTGGCAAATGGGGTGGTCCTTCATTTGGTGATTTCTTGCGCAAAGTAGGCGCTGATACCACAGCAAAATATGTGGGATTTAAATGTGCTGACGAATATTTCACCAGTTTGGATATGGCCACAGCGCTTCACCCGCAAACCACAATGGCGCTGACATTCAATGACAAAACGATTGAACCGCGCAACGGCTTTCCATTCAAAATTCGTGTGCCCACCAAGCTTGGATTTAAGAACCCCAAGCATGTGATGGAAATTTTTGTGACCAATGATTATCCTGGCGGCTATTGGGAAGACCAAGGTTATAATTGGTTCAGCGGTGCGTGATAACTATTGAGTTTGGACGATAACGGTGCTGGTTTTGCCCGCAGATATGTCAAACTCTTCAGTATATTTTTGTCCGGAAATTTCAGCTTGCGCAATGTAATGGCCGGGTTTCAACACAAGGCTTAAATTTGATTTACTGGTGAAAGAGACGGCTGCATTTTCGTCGCTTACTGTCCAAGCGACATCTGCCACGTTTGCGCCGCTCAATTCTAAAGTTGCCAATCCTGCCACATGATCAATGTTGACTGCGCTCATAATGCCTGGGCGGACGTGAACATCGGTGATGGCCACGGCATTACCGTTCTCAAAATGACTTTCGATCCGGTAGTCGCCTGCAGAAACCTTCATCACTTCGCCGGGTGTAAAAGAGGTTGTGATCAATTGGCCTTTGGCTGTGCCGGAGAGCGCGTAGACTTTGCTTTCACTTGGCACTTTGGGTAGGCCTAAATTTTTAACGCGGGGCAACACACGAAGGCCCCCCGCATTGAGCACGAAACTGATAATTAATTTTGTACCTTCATGCACGGTCAGGCCTTGGACGATGTGAGCTTGGCCATAATTTGCTGCCACCTGATAGGCTCCCGGTGGAAGTTTGGCGACGGCCACTGCCGTCAAACCGTCAAACACTTTATCGCCAGATTCGTTGGTGATCAGCCATTCCACACCATTGACGTTTTCTGTGCCATTTTCACTGAAGCGAGCTGAAAGCTCCAAACCTTCCTCGCCCGGCTTCACGGTGGCAATGGCCATGTCATGTGCTGCGGGGGCGGTGGCTTCGGACGTTGAATTGCTCTGCGATTTATCAAGCAGGGGAGCGTTAGCAAGAGCTGCAGATGTTGACCACACGCAAAGTGCCATCAAGCTTCCGGCCAGATGCCTTGAAACTTGATGGCGTTTTTGCGGTGGACGGGTGCTGGCGTCCATTCGCTTTAGTCCCCTATTAAACTCTCCCCGAGCTCTTCGGCTGGTAAAACGACCAAAGCAGGCGGGCGATTTCGGCACAAGCAAATGCTTAACCAATGGTTAACGAGAAATCGCAAATTGTGCTTATTGCTTTTGGCAGCCTGAAAAGTATATGCCAGTGCATGACCAAACTTAATGACACAACTTCAGTATTGGCTTTTTTGAAAAGCCGCAAATCGGCTTCAGCCAAGGCCATGACAGGGCCGGGGCCAACTGCCGCTGAACTCGATGAGATATTTGAAATCTCAGTTCGCGTGCCGGACCACGGCAAAATTGCACCTTGGCGGTTTATCAAGTTTGCGGGTGAGGCCCGTGCGAAAGTTGGTGAAGGCTTCGCTCGCGTTTGGGCGGCAAACCATCCTGAACACGGGCCAGATTCACTCGCTTTTCAGGAAACACTTTTCTTGCGCGCGCCAATTGTGGTGGCTGTGGTTTCAACGGCGCAACCTCATGCAAAAATTCCAATTTGGGAGCAACACATGTCGGCCGCTGCCGTGTGTTACAATATGGTGCTGGCTGCAACGGCTTTGGGTTATGACGCGCAATGGCAATCTGATTGGGTGGCCTATGATGACGCGGCAATGGCGGTGATGGGCGTTCATGCACCAGAGAAAATTGCCGGATTGATCTATATTGGCCATTCGAGTGTTGTGTTGGAAGATCGGCCCCGACCAGATGTTTCGAAATTAGTAACGGTGTGGAGCGCCTGATGGCAATCAAAGGTATTCTGTTTGATAAGGACGGCACGTTGATTGAGGTCAATGGCACTTGGATTCCGCTCTATAAATCAATGTTAGTCGACGTTTTTGGACATAGCGCGGATGAGGTGACTGATTTGCTTTCGCGCACGGGATTTATTGAGTCGACAAATGCGATCAGGGCTGGATCAGTGATGGCAGGCGGCACCACAGCAGAAATTGCGGAAATCTGGTGGCCCGAAGTTAGTGCCGGCGAACGGCGCGACCGGGTTTATCACATCGACAATGTAATAGCGCCGCAGGCAAAGAGTTTTGTTAAACCTTTGATGGACTTAGCGCATGTTTTTGATGAATTGCATGAGATGGGACTGGTATTGGGTGTGGGCACGAATGATGGCGAAGCTTCTGGGCGGGCCCACATGCTGCATCTCGGAGTCGACCATTATTTCAAGATTATTCTGGGAAGTGACAGTGTGGCGGTGCCAAAGCCCTCCGGCCACATGATTGCACGTTTTGCTGAAGTCACAGGACTAGAGCGCCATGAAATTGCTATGGTTGGTGATAATTCACATGACATGGAAGAGGCGCGGCTTGGCGGTGCTTTGGCAATTGCTGTCCTTTCAGGCAATGCAGCGCACGCTGATATTGCCCATTTGGCTGATCATACATTAGCCAGCGTGGCGGAAATTCCAGCTCTGCTTAAATCGCTGCGTTAATTTGCGTGTGTTTTGATATTTATCAACTCTAGCGCGAGTACTTCGTGAGGAGTGAGTCTGTCTGAATTGTCAGAACAGAGACCGAACGCCACAATTCTGACACTGTTGATAAGTCTGTGGATAAAGCTCTAAAATTGTTATAATTCATAATGTTAGGGTGTGTTTGAATGCTGTGCAAAACCTTGTTAACCTCCCATTAACCATCACGGAGTCAGGACTCGTTTTGCGTGTATTTTCGCGCGGGTGAGAGTGAAGTGAGTCTGGTGATGATTAACTGTTTGCTGATTGAAAAAAATCCGACCGAAAGACAACGCCTATCGCAAATTTTGGTTGGCCTTGGTCTGAACTGTTCTGAGACTGCGGGTGCCGAAGACGGTATTCGACACTGCCATGATCAACATCCTGATGTTGTTGTGATGGAAGCGACAACCGCTAAAGCCGCAAAAGATTTCATGCGATTGGTTGGCTATAAAAATCTCACGACGAAAAAACCAGTTGTGATTTTATATGCTGATCATACCGATGTCGAGTTGATGGCGAATTCAATCATGGACGGGGCTTCAGATTTCTTGATGAAGCCGTTTGACCGCGATTTGCTGCAATTTAAGTTGCAACAGGCGGGCGTGTTGCCCCACTAAACTGAGTTTTCTGCTTACTAATTACTTAAACTTCATAGTGAACGTATTGTTAAGTCTTCCGCGCTAGCGTCCAATTCAAGTTAGAGTTGAGTTGGTGTCGCCATGAGTGAAGAATTTGTCGCAGGTCTTGATGTAACGGTTTTAGAGGCTGTTTTGGATGCAGGTGATTGTGCTTCTCGTTTGATTTTGGCCAATCAGTTGGCACTGTTGCTGGAAGACGAAGACACGCCGCCCGTTGAATGTGAACAGGTGACGCCAATTGTTCTTAAACTCACTGTTGATCCAGACAAAAATATCCGTGCGGTTCTCGCATCGCAACTTGTGACCATCGTCAAACTGCATGCTGATATTGTGTTTTCGATTATCGCAGATGATGATGATATTTCGTTGCCTTTTCTCGCTTCCACACCAGCGCTTAATGAATGGCACATGATGGCGGTTTTGCGCGTGGGCGATGAGGTTCGGCAGACGACTGTTGCCAAGCGCCAAGATTTAACCTCAGAAGCAGCTAATTATATCATCAAATCCGGAACACTTGCTGCTGCCTCGGCACTTTTCGAAAGCCCAATTGTACAACTTGAAACAACTGATTATCAAACACTGTTCCAGCGCTTTGGCCAATCTGCGGAGATGATTGAACGGCTATTGTCGCGTCGTGATTTGCCTTTGGACATTCGCATTACGCAAGCCAAACGATCAGCAAGCCGGATGCGGCAATTGATGGCTGAACGCGGGTGGGTTGCTGCAAATGATGCATCAGAACTCGTGTCGGACGCGGAAGAAACAGCAGTCCTGCGGATTCTGATCGAAGCCAATTCAGGTGAGCGCGTGAAGGCGACATCTTTCCTTGCGACTAAAAATATGCTGACGCCTGCCTTGATTGTGCGCGCTGCTTCCACGGGCGAGATGGCAGTTGTGGAATATGCCTTGGCTCATCTTTCTGGGCATTCGCCGCAACGCGCGGCAGAGCTCATGTATTCGCGCTCACAAATTTCATTTAAATCGATCTTCAATAAATCAGGTTTGCCGCAATCTTGCTTTGGAATTTTGAAGGCTGCCTCAGAAGTCGTCGTTGAAGCCCGCGAAGAGGGCTTGCCGTTGGATGCGGAGGCCTTTGGCCGGCGGGTTTTGGAAGCCTTGCTCACGCGTTATGAATATATGGGTTCGGTCGAACGGGCCAAGCAAGTTGAGTATCTTGGTCGTTATGGACAAGACCGGATTCGCAAAATTGCTAAGCGTCTTAAAGCCGATTTGGTGCGGGCCGCTTAATAGCGAAACTGCTCATTCAACACGCGCTCGGCCAAACTGTGGCCGGGGTCGAACAGCATTTTCACGCTGCGTTTTTTATCTTCGGCAATTTCCACGCTTTGTACATTGCGCACTTCAAGGTGATCGGCAACGGCGGCCACGGGGCGTTTTTCCGATTCCAAGACGGTCAATTTCACTTTGGCATTATGTGGCAAAATTGCGCCGCGCCAGCGCCTTGGCCTAAATGCGCTGATGGGTGTTAATGCCAAAAGGGCTGACCCGATGGGCAATATGGGGCCATGCGCTGATAGATTATAGGCTGTACTTCCAACCGGCGTAGACACCAAAAGGCCATCGCAGATCAGCTCATCTAAGCGACTTTGATCGTCGATTGCGATCATCAGCTTGGCGGCCTGCGAGCGTTGCCGAAGCAATGACACTTCATTGAAAGCAATGGCCTGATGCTTTTTGCCATCATGAGTCAGCGCTGTCATTTTGAGAGGGCGGATTGTGGTTTGTTCGGCAGAGTTTAGGCGCTCGACCAAATTTTTTTCGACGTAATCATTCATCAAAAAACCAACTGAGCCACGGTTCATTCCGTAAACCGGAAGGCCCGTCGGCATAATTTTATGCATCGTTTGTAACATTAAACCGTCGCCGCCGAGGGCCACCACCACATCAGCATTTTCAAGGCCAGCATTTCCGTGCAGCTTTGTGAGCCTCGTCAAAGCGCGGCGGGCTTCGGGAGCGTCAGAGGCTAGAAAGGCGATGCGGTTGAAATTCATGTCGGAAAAGTCGCGTTGACAGGTGCTGTTCAGAGTTACATTGAGACCTAACGTACTCACTGCATAAAGGCTTGTCCAATTAAGATGCGTAGTTTGGTTATCTGCAACACTTGCAAATTTTCACCCGAGTCGAAATTTGCTCCTGACGGAAGAACGGGCGGTCAGATTTTGATTGATCATATGCGCGAGGTTCTTGTCGATCGGACAGATGTGGATGTGGTGGAACAGGCTTGCATGTGGAACTGTGTTAGGCCGTGCAGTGTGGTGATCCGTGATGATGAGCGTCACTCCTACATTACCGGCGGCAACGCACCCACGCGCGATCAAGCTGAAGCCATTCTTGCTTGGTTTGATGCCCATGGTGAAAGTGCCACAGGCGAGGTTCCGTTCAAGCAATGGCCGCAAGCCATGCGCGGGCATTTCATTGCGCGCATTCCTCCGGTGGCCAAATGAGTGTGGTTTTAGTTCTAGGGGGCGCACGATCTGGAAAGAGCCGCTTTGCTGAAAAGTTGACCCACCAGCCCGCACATTATGTGGCGACGGCAGAGGCCTTTGATGATGAAATGAAAACGCGAATTGCTGCCCATAAACTGCAACGCGGAGCAACATGGATCACCCATGAAGAGCCATTTGATTTGGTGTCAAAGTTGCGGGAACTCGACATTCAGGGAAACTTTATTCTGGTTGATTGTCTGACGCTTTGGCTCACCAATTTGCTTTTGGCCGACCGTGATTGTGACGCCGAACTGGATCACCTTGTTCTGCATCTTCGCCAAGCTCAATCGCGCATTGTGATCGTGTCGAACGAAGTCGGCCTTGGCATTGTTCCAGACAATAAATTAGCCCGCAAGTTTCGCGATGTGCAGGGTTTTGCCAATCAGCGCATTGCGGAAGTGGCATTGAATGTGGTTTTCATGGCGGCGGGCTTACCGCTCATATTGAAAGGGCCATTGCCAACAGCACAGCTGTAACTAACAGGACAATCAAAGCGTGATTGTAAAGGTCTAACCCCCTCGCAATGTCTTTGGCTTCCACATCGCGGCCGTCACCCATAAAGGGCAAATCAACCGTCTCGCCTTCATATTGCCGTGGCCCACCAAAACGCAGACCCAATCCACCAGCCATGGCGGCTTCTGGCCAGCCTGCGTTAGGAGATTGGTGTTTGCCTGCATCACGCCACATAGACTTCAAAGCAGTCTGTCCATCCAGTTTCGAATTAAACCAAGCTGCTGCGGCATACATCAATCCCGTGAGGCGCGATGCAGGCAAGTTTACCAGATCATCAAGCTTTGCTGGGGCCCAGCCAAAATGCAAATATTTTTCTGATTTGTGGCCGATCATCGAATCTGCGGTGTTGATGGCTTTGTAAACGATCAGACCAGGCAGGCCGAGCAGGGCATACCACAAGATTGGTGCGGTGATGCCGTCGGCAGTATTTTCCGCGAGGCTTTCGAGGGCAGCTTTTGCCACGCCATTCTCATCTAAGTTTTCCGGATCGCGTCCAACAATTTTTGCAACTTCTTTGCGGCCGGCTTCAAGTGACCCGCCCAAGGCGCGGTCAACGGCGCTGACATGATCGCGCAGTGATTTTTGCGCGATGAAAGCCGTTGCGATAATTACATTGATCACCCAGCCATACGGGTGTTGGGCAAGTGTTTTGGCCAAAATCCATGTTGGAATTCCCACACCCGCACAGAGCAATAGTATTGCCAAAATACCGTGTCGGCGATTTTCGTCTGGCGACACATCTGTGTCGTTCAGGCCGTCGTCGATATAAGAAATCAGTTTGCCAATCCATTCGACCGGATGGCCAATGAGTTTATGCACGGCTTGCGGATATCCCACAAAACTTTCGATGACCAATATCAAAGCGGCGAGGGCGAAATTATTCATTGCGCAAGTTCCAAAATTTTATCGAGATCGAGATGGGTTTCCAAATGGGCAGCGAGATCATCTAACGTTTTTTCGATTAGGTGGTCAAAGGCTAAGTCTGAAGGTGGTGCGCCTAAAGATTTAAGAAAAGCTTGCCTGAAGCCATCGCTGGTGAAGCAGCCATGGAGGTAAGTGCCTGTCACCAAGCCGTCTCTGCTGGTTGCACCTTCGGGACCATTTGGAGTTTGGGCAAATAGGCGAGCACAATCTGGTCCTGTGGTTTTGCCTAAGTGAATTTCATAGGCGGTGATCAACTGACCGCTTAAGGCGTGCATAGCAGACGTTTCAGTGACGGTTTTATCAGCGAGCAGGGTGGTTTCAACATCTAGCAGGCCGAGGCCCTCAACGCTGCCTTTGGGGCCTTCAAGGCTGTCCGGGTCGTTGATGATCTGGCCCAGCATTTGATAGCCTCCACAGAGGCCCAGCACGCGGCCACCACGCCTGACATGGGCCTTAAGGTCGATGTCCCATCCAGCAGCATAAAGTGCCTTCAAATCGGCGATGGTGGATTTACTCCCGGGGATGATGACCAATGAGCAGTCACCCGGAATGGCTTGGCCACTATTGAGGAATTGAAGAGTGATATGTGGTTCCAAACGCAGCGGATCTAGATCATCAAAATTGGCGATACGCGGCAAACGCAGAACACAAATTTTCAAACCTTTTGAGTCAGTTGGCGCCATATGTTCTAAACTTACTGCATCTTCAGCGGGAAGATTTGACGCGGCGGCAAAGTGCGGGATTACGCCGAGGCAGGGCGTTTTGGTGTGGTGTTCAAGATAGATTTTTCCTTCATCAAACAGTTTTGAATCGCCATGGAATTTATTGATTATGAGTCCTTTTATAGAATTGCGATCTTCCGTGCTCAATACAGAGAAAGTTCCGATGATGGAGGCAATCACGCCGCCGCGGTGAATGTCGCCAATCAAAATAGTAGGAATGTTTGCGGCACTTGCAAAACCCAGATTTGCCAAATCACCGTCGCGCAAGTTCACTTCAGCGGGGCTGCCGGCACCCTCAACCAAGATCAGATCGCACGATTGCCGTAAGACATCAAAGCTTTCGAGGATTGCAGGCATATATTTAGGGCGTTCTCGAAAGAAATCACGGGCCTTTAGTGTTGCTTTGCGTTGGCCTTGGACAATGACTTGGGCACCCGTTTCTGATTCTGGTTTCAATAACACAGGGTTCATGTGCACGGATGCTGGCACGCGCGCCGCTCTGGCCTGTAGGGCCTGGGCGCGGCCGATCTCACCGCCATCTGCTGTCACGGCGGCATTATTCGACATATTTTGCGGTTTGAATGGGGCCACACGCAGCCCGCGGTTGGCAAAGGCCCGTGCAAGGCCCGCCACGACGAGAGATTTGCCAACGTCAGAGCCTGTGCCCAGAAACATGATCGCTTTGGCTACCATCAAGGCGCCTCGCTGATGATATGGGCGTAGGACCCCATCACATTGCCAATACGCTGGCCCATTTTGCCGATATTATTGCCGCTGGCATCTTGGGCGTGGAACAATGCTTCGCCCGCCCCATGGGATTCAATGGTTGAATAGTGAAATTCATGGCCGCGCAGGGGCCATTTAAACGGGCCACAGAGCGGGATGAGCTGGCGGTAGCCCAGTGTCAGCTTCCGGGCAGCAAAGCTGGTGGTGAGCGGCAGCAGGCCTGCCATGGCGTGATTGGTGCCATCTTTATCGACGATACCATCACCCAACACCATGTAGCCACCGCATTCGCCGTAAATGAGGCCTTTGAATTTGCGAAGGCCATCGAGGAAGCGCGTATTTGTTGCTAGTTTTCCAGCATGAAGTTCAGGGTAGCCACCTGGCAGAAATACTGCGTCGCCTTGAGGTGTTTCGTTGTTGAGGGGCGAAAAGAAAGAAAGCTCCGCGCCCGCTTTCTGCCAATCGTTCAGCACATGCGGGTAAGCAAAAGCAAAAGCTACATCCTGCGCGATTGCTATTTTTTGGGCCAGCGGCGGCAGGCCATAGTCAGTATTTTTTGATTGATTCGATATTTCGGCCGCTGATTCTACGATAGTGTCAAGAATTGTTTCACGTGCAACTCCTGCGGCGGCAGTTTCGATAAAAGCTTCAAGTTGTTGATTCTCCATAGCTTGCACCAATCCGAGGTGGCGCGATGGTAAACTATATGAGTCGTTGTGCCGCATCATCCCAAGAATTGGGGGTGCGTCGTTCGCCAGCGCCCGCATGAGCAAGCCCATGTGTCGATCACTCCCGACCTTATTGAGGATCAACCCTGCAAATTTTAGTCGCGGCCTGAAACTGGTGAACCCGTGCACCAAGGCGGCGATAGACTGGGCTTGGCGGGCAGCATCAACGATCAAAATGATGGGAATGCCAAGGCTTTCTGCAAGGTCGGCGGTGGAGCCTTTGGCCCCATCTGGCCCGTCAAAAAGTCCCATGACGCCCTCGATAATGACGAGGTCTTGGCCTTTGCCGATGGCTTCCAAACGGTTGGCACATTTGCTCTCGCCCATCGCCCAATAGTCGAGATTTACGCAAGCCTGGCCGGAGGCTGCTTCATGGAACTTGCCATCGATATAATCAGGCCCGATTTTGGCGGAGGCCACTTTCAGGCCCTTGTTTTTGAGCGCGCGGATCAAGCCAAGCGTGATCAAGGTTTTGCCACTGCCGGAACTGGGCGCGGCAATGATGATGGCCTTAGCCAATTTTATTCTCCATCAGGTCTGGAGAATACCAATCGAGCAGGGGCCGCCAATCACTGGCATGGCCGATTACGACGATGGCAGGAGTAGGGGGTTCATTGATTTTCACATATTCGCCTGCTTCGGATAAAATAGTGCTGGCAACTTGCTGGATGGGCAGCGAGGCATTTGAAACGATGGTGACTGGATGATCGGCTGGTCTGCCAGCTTTGATCAAGGCTGCTGCAATCTCGCCTAAGTTTTTCACACCCATATACATAACAATAACAGGCGCTGCCGTGGCGATTGCTTCCCAGTTTACATTGGCTGGCATTTTTCCCGTTGCATCATGGCCTGTCAAAAAGATCACAGCATGGTTCGTGTCGCGGTGGGTGGCTGGAATTCCGGCATAGGCGAGACCGCCAATACCCGCCGATATGCCCGGCACAATTCGAAAGGGCACACCTGCTTTGGCTAATGTTTGGCTTTCTTCGCCGCCGCGCCCAAACATAAATGGGTCGCCACCTTTGAGGCGTAGAACGCGCTTTCCTTCTTGAGCCAGTTCGATCAGGCGTAGTGAAATGTCTTTTTGAACAGGTGAAGGTTTGCCGCCTCGTTTTCCGGCATATTCGGTCTCAACACCATCTGGCAACCAGCGCAACATATCGGGGTTTACCAAAGCATCATAAACCACCACATCACAGTTTTGTAAGGCGTGATAAGCCAGCAAAGACATGAGGCCGGGTGCGCCGGGGCCTGCACCCACAAGCCACACCCATCCGCCGTGGAACTTCGGAAAATCTTCCCGGTCCAATTTAGCAAAGTTGTTGGTTTGTGTTTCGCGCATGTTTCCTTATACAGTTCCGTTATGAGAATTGAGAAGCCTCAAGCGCCATTACGACGCGGTTGGACGACGGGAGCCTGTGCCACAGCAGCCGTGAAGGCCGCCTATACTGCATTGCTCAGTGGCTCATTTCCTGATCCCGTCACTATTACATTGCCCAAGGGGGAACAACCCTCATTTGCGTTATCGCTGGAAGAAAAAGGTGAAGGCTGGGCGCGGGCTGGCATTGTGAAAGATGCAGGTGACGACCCCGATGTGACCCATGGTGCCACTGTCATTGCTACCGTTAGGCGCGGTGGCTCAGGCGTTACATTTAAAGCCGGAGAAGGTGTTGGTGTTGTTACCAAGCCCGGCTTGCCACTGGCTGTGGGCGAGCCTGCAATCAACCCAGTGCCGCGATCTATGATGCTCGCGGTGATTGCTGAACTTGGCGGCGGCGATGTGGAGATTGAGATTTCGATTCCTGATGGTGCAGCAATTGCTGAAAAAACATGGAACCCGCGCCTTGGCATTATTGGTGGGCTGTCGATCCTAGGGACAACCGGAATTGTTCATCCGTTTTCTTGCGCAGCGTGGATTGCGTCCATTCATCGCGGCATTGATGTGGCCCGCGCTATGGGTCTTCAACATGTGGCGGGCTGTACGGGGTCAACATCAGAAGACGCAGTGCGCGCGCATTTTGGATTGCCGCTAGAAGCGATGCTCGACATGGGCGATTTTGCGGGTGGTGTGCTCAAATATATTCGCGTTAATCCCGTGCCGCGCGTGACCATTGGTGGTGGCTTTGGTAAAATGGTGAAGCTGGCACAAGGGGCCATGGATTTACATTCGGGGCGTTCGCAGGTCGATTTTGCATGGTTGGCTGAGCGTGTGGATGTCTCGCTTCGCAACAAAGTTTTAGGGGCAAACACCGCACTGGAAGTTTTAGAGTTGGCCGGAGACGGGTTAGCGCGGATTGTTGCTGCGGAGGCCTTACTACACGTTCAAAAAACTTTAGACGGCAGTTCTGTTGCCGATGTGATTGTGGTTGATCGCACTGGAAAGATTATCGCCCATGCGGCTTAAGCGCATTCTGATTTTGGCGGGAACTCATGATGCAAGGCTGTTGGCCAATCGGCTGGTGGCGGATGGTCATGATGTCACGTCATCTTTCGCAGGTGTGACTGAAAAACCATTGTTGCCTTTGGGCAAAATCAGGCGTGGGGGTTTTGGTGGTGTCGAAGGCTTGCGGAGTTACGTGGAAGCCGCCGAAATAAATTTCGTCGTTGATGCAACCCATCCCTTCGCAGCGGTTATTTCAGATCATGCTGCGCAGGCTTGCCCACATATTATGCGATTAGAGCGACCCGCTTGGGTGCCGCAGAATGGTGATCGTTGGGTGGAAGCGAATAATATTTCTGTTGCCGTCGCGGCATTGGATTTTGAGGCACGGGTGTTTCTCACAATTGGCCGTAAAGAAATTGTACCATTTATTTCTCGACCGGATTTGTCTGGTGTGGTCCGCATGATTGAACCTCCGGCGCAGCATTTGAAACAAACTTGGACTTTGCTTCTGGCGCGACCGCCGTTCACTTTAGAAAATGAAACTGAACTTATGATCGCACATCGCATTTCGCATCTGGTTACAAAAAATGCAGGTGGGGCGGACACTTTGACCAAGCTGGAAGTGGCGCGAAATTTGCGACTTCCCGTAATCATGATTGCGAGGCCAGCTAAGCCAGTCGTCGAGACTTATGTAGATATTGATGCAATTGCGGTGGCCATAGCTTCTCGCTAGACTGATATTTCAACAAATGGATTCGGTTCATGCGCAAAGCTCTCTCCGTATTTTTCTGTCTTTTTATGATGAGCGGGCTTGCGGCCGCGACCACACTTTCTGATGTGAAGGCTCGGGGCAAATTATTGTGCGGTGTTAATTCGGGCCTGCTCGGATTTGCCTTAGAAGGCGAAGACGGCAAATGGGCTGGCTTTGATGTGGATTTTTGCCGCGCTGTTGCTGCTGCCGTTCTGGGTGATGGCGAAAAAGTTGACTATGTTCCACTCACGACGAAAGATCGTTTTGATGCTCTAAAGTCTGGCGCGGTTGATATTCTTGCTCGTAACACCACATGGACCATGGAGCGCGAAACAAAATTACCGTTGCGCTTTGCTGGTATTAGCTATCATGACGGGCAGGGCTTTATTGTGAATAAGGCCCTTGGCGTCAATTCAGTTTTCAATCTTTCGCAGGCCGCAATTTGTTTTCTGTCTGGCACAACAACCCAAACCAACATTGAAGATTTTTTCCGCGAAAAGGAAATGACTTTTACGCCGGTTTCATTTGGCACAATTGATGAACTGGTGGCAGCATTTCAAAGCAAAGATGGCAACAAGTGCGATGCATATTCTGCTGATCAGTCGCAGCTTTATGCGGTGCGGTTGAAGTTGGCCAAGCCAGATGAATACATTATTCTGCCAGAAGTTATCTCGAAAGAACCACTGGGACCCGTCGTGCGCCAAGGTGACGAGCAGTGGTTTGGCATTGCGCGCTGGACTTTGATTGCTTTGATCAACGCCGAAGAATTGGAACTTCGCGGCGCTGGTGTTGACGATGCAAAGACAGCAAGCAAAAAACCGGATGTGCGCCGTCTGCTGGGTGTTGAAGGAACGTTTGGTGTTGATCTGGGGCTTGACGCCGATTGGGCTGCTCGCGCCATTAAAGCTGGCGGCAATTACGGTGAAATTTTTGACCGCAATTTGGGAAAAGGTTCGAAGCTGGGCATTGAACGCGGGCTAAATGCCCTCTGGAGCCAAGGCGGCGTTCTTTACGTGCCACCAGTGAAGTAAGTTGACACTGTTAGCTTAAGTGTATAATTATACAAAAGGAGCTACAGAATGAACAAGCCATTTATCATCCGCAAAGTTGGTAACTCTTTGAGTGTTACAATTTCGGATATTGCAAAAGACCTTGGACTTGGTGAGGGTGATAAGCTTTTTGCTGTGCGCACGCCGCGAGGCTTTGAGCTTACGCCCTATGACGCGAACTTTGATAAGGCGCTGGAAACCGCACGTGATTTTATGCGTAAATATCCAAACGCTATGAAAAAGCTGGCCGAGTAATTCATCATGATTTGGTTGTCGAAGGATATGGTGGAGGCATTCCATCGTGAATCACTTGTGCGCTTTGGTGGCAGCGATGGGTTGCGTGACGAGGGATTAATGTTGAGTGCTTTGGCGCGACCAGAAAACATTCAAATTTACGAAACTGAAGCTGATATATTTCGTCTTGCTGCGGCTTATTGCACGGGCATTGTCAAAAATCACCCGTTTATTGACGGCAACAAACGCACAGGTGTTTTATGCGCCGTTGTATTCTTAGGTATTAACGATGTAAAACTTGCTTTTGATGAAGCGGAAATAGTGGCTATGATTTATGGATTGGCTGCAAGCGAAGTGACAGAGTTGCAATTGGAAAACTGGTTGCGAAATTCATCCTTACACTAACTCAATGTCGCGCCCACTGGCGCCCCATTCGGCCCACGAGCCGTCATAGAGCGCATGATGTTTTGCGCCGAGCTCTGTGAGCGCAAGGGTTAAGATTGCAGCGGTGACACCAGAGCCGCAGGACGTTGTGATGGGTTTTTCCGAGTCAATTCCAGCCTTTATAAAGACCTGTGCAAGTTCTTTGTGAGCTTTTAATGTGCCATCAGCATTCAGCAGCGTGGCATAATGCACATTCTTGGCACTAGGCATGTGGCCGGGTTTTACGCCAGGTCGAGGTTCAGCTTCTTCACCCCGAAAGCGTGTGGGCGAGCGCGCGTCGGCGATTTGCGATTTCTCGTTTGCAACTTGGTCGATTGATTTTACCATTTGGGGGCGGAATATTGATTTGAAATTTCCAGCCACGACGGCAGCTGACACAGTTGATGTGGGGCGACTCTCGGCGAGCCATTTTTTCAAGCCACCGTCCAGCACTGCAACACTATCGTGGCCGAAGACTTTGAACATCCACCACACACGAGCGGCAGAGAAAAGTCCGACACTGTCGTAGCAAATGACTTTCTTGGTGTTGGAAGCGCCGAGTTTTTCGACTGCGCTTTCGAAAAATTCAGGGGAGGGCAACATGTGGGGAAGGCTGGTGGATTTGTCTGAAATTGCATCAATGTCGAAAAACTGCGCGCAGGAAATATGCGCGGCTTCGAATTCAGCTCGGGCATTGCGATTGGCGCTTGGCAAATGCCAAGAGCAATCGAGCAGGCATAAATCATCTCCCAAATGTGTGGCCAGCCACTCAGTTGAAACGAGATTGCTCACGCTTCAAACACGCTTGGTGCGGAAGACTTTGTTTCTAGCCAAGCTGGAGCAGGCAGATCTTTGCTGCGCATAAAATCCGGGTTGAATTGTTTGCTGGCGTAGCGTGTGCCGTAATCACAAAGGATCGTCACAATATTATGGCCAGGGCCCAATTGTTTGGCCAGTGCGATGGCGCCAGCGATATTCACGCCAGATGATCCACCAAGGTTAAGGCCTTCGTGCTGCAACACATCATATACAATCCCATAAGCTTCGCGGTCGTGGATTTGAAAGGCTTCATCTATGACAGCACCTTCAAGATTTGATGTGATCCGGCCTTGGCCAATGCCTTCCGTGATTGACGAGCCTTCGGATTTGAGCTCGCCGGTTTTATAATAATTATAAAGAGCAGCACCCATCGGGTCTGCGAGAGCAATTTTCACATTTTTGTTTTTGGCTTTCAACGCCATGCTCATACCAGCCAATGTTCCACCGCTGCCTACGGCACATACGAAACCATTAATCTTGCCGTTGGTTTGGCTCCACACTTCGGGGGCAGTAGTTTCAATATGGGCTTGGCGGTTTGCAATATTATCAAATTGATTGGCCCACAATGCGCCCATGGCTTTGGCCAAGCGGCCGGAATAGCGGACATAATTGTTAGGGTTCTTGTAAGGAGCAGCTGGAACTTCAATGAGTTCGGCTCCCATTTGGCGCAGTGCGTCTTTCTTTTCCTGCGCTTGCGTTTCGGGAATTACGATTACAGTTTTAAAGCCCATGGCGTTGGCCACCATGGCAAGTCCGATGCCAGTGTTGCCTGCTGTGCCTTCAACAATGGTGCCGCCCGGTTTAAGTTCACCTGATTTAATGGCGGCTTTAATGATGAAGAGAGCGGCACGGTCTTTCACCGATTGGCCGGGGTTCATAAATTCGGCTTTGCCAAGGATGTTGCAGCCTGTGAGTTCTGAAGCGCGGCGCAATTTAATCAGCGGCGTATTGCCGATGGCTTCGATAATGTCGTGGCGGATATCCATGTGCTGCTCCAGTATTTGGTACAGCATTGCCCGATGGTGGCGGCTTCGTCAAATTATAGCCAGATTATAATTTGACCTTTGGCAGGTAAATTTCGAGGCGATTGATATTTTCGGCATTGGCCAATTCAATCATCGGTTTAAATTCTTCGTTTTGGTCGTTGGGCGCAAACTGCATATGCCATGTCAGCGTTGTGGTTGTTGCTGAGACGGGAACGAAGGTCATCGTCATATGGAAATGAGGCGCTGGATCTGTGTGTAAAAACGAAATTCGGTTGGGTTTGCTGACATCTACAAACTGGTTTCTGATGGTAAATGTTTTACCGTCGGGGGTTCGGCTTGACATAAGCCATTCGCCTCCGGCTTTAAGATCAAAAACTTCGATCTTGTGGACCATTCCCCGTGCACTCCACCAATTAGCTAAGTGGGCAGGGTTCGCGAAAGCCTCAAAAAGGATTTCGGGCGTGGAGCGAATATTGCGATGCGTTGATAAGATCATGGTATCAACACTAAAGTATAGGTGTTAAAAAAAAGCCAATTCTTTTTGAGAATTGGCTTTTTCTAAATTGGCTCCCCGAGCTGGACTCGAACCAGCGACAATTCGATTAACAGTCGAATGCTCTACCAACTGAGCTATCAGGGAATATGAGCGGGCTATATCAGATGATTTTCAGGATGGGAACCACTTTTTTATTTTGTTTTGCCAAAGCTGAAATTGTCCACGTCGATAGCTATATCGATTCAATCAGAGGAGCCGTTGTTTTGAAATCTATAAAATTTGCTGGTTTTAACGTTCGCGTTCCAGCCCACCCCGTGATCCGCATCGCATTAGGCGTCTTTTTGGTACTCTGCGGGTTCCTCGGGTTCTTGCCGATTCTTGGGTTTTGGATGTTGCCTCTGGGTCTCGTTATCTTATCGATCGATTTTGCGTCAGTGCGCAGGCTCCGCCGCAGAGCCACAGTGCGACTCGGGCGCTGGCTGCTTAAGCGCTGGCCTAATTTCGCACATAGATTAGGGTTTGGGGTTTGAAAGATTGGAGGCCTCGCCCAGAATCGAACTGGGATGCAAGGATTTGCAATCCTCTGCGTAACCACTCCGCCACGAGGCCTCACTGTGCGGGTCTATAGAGCAAGGTTCTTAACGAAACAACAGCACATAGCAAAAAATCCGTGCATGGACTTAATTGTGTGACTCGGCTAATTCAAAACTCATATTTTAAAAAGTGGAAAGCCCAATGTTTGATTTTGTCGCAGCCCGCACCAATATGGTCGAAAGCCAAATTCGGCCAAATGGCGTGACCGATGGTCGAGTTATTGAGGCTATGCAGTCCATTCGTCGCGAAGATTTTGTCAGCGAGAACCAACGGACTGTCGCTTACATGGACGGCGATGTGGCCTTGGCAGCGGCTGGCTCTAAGCGAAGCTTAATCGAACCGATGGCCTTTGCAAAAATGTTACAAGCTTCAGAAATTCGGCCGACTGATCATGTTCTCGAAATCGGCACGGCAACTGGCTATGGCGCCAAAGTTCTTTCGAGTTTGGCCAAATATGTGGTTTCGGTTGATTCAAATGAGCAGCTTGTTGCGCTGGCCCGTTCAAATCTTAGCGACAAGGTCAATGTTTCGTTAATTGAAGGCCCGATGGGTGATGGTCATCCAAAAGCAGGTCCTTATGATTTGATTTTGATTTCTGGTCAGGTGGAAGTGGTGCCTAAAGCGTTGTTTTCTCAGCTTTCTGAAGGCGGCCGATTGATTGCCACCGTTGGCACAGGTGGTGTTGGCACGTGCTCTCTATGGGTGAAATCTGGGGAAACTTGCACGCAAAGGTCGCTTTTCAATTTGTCAATTGCAACTTTGCCGGGGTTTGAAATACCCAACGCAGGGTTTGCATTTTAACCAATTCACCCCTATATCGAACCGGAATAGGGCTGCGATTGAAAGCGGCGATTCTGTAGCTGCAAGTCAGTTACGAATCTGCGAGGTTTCAAATAAGACACCCAACTTGACGCGAATATTTGATAGAGGTGGGTGTGGTTTTGGGTAGATCGATAAGTCATCGCGTTGCTTTATTTGCAACCGTGGCGCTAGGCTTTAATGCTTTTGCGCAACAGGTTTCCGCAGAAAGTCTTTCTGAGGCGTTTATTTCTGCTTATTCGAGCAATCCGACTTTGCGTGCAGAGCGGGCGCATTTGCGCGCCACCGACGAATTGTTGCCACAGGCATTGTCTGGTTGGCGTCCGGTCATCACGGAAACTGCTTCAATCTCAAAAACCTGGGTCGACAATAGCCGCATCAACAAATTCTCGAATACATCAAAAGATTTATCGATCAATCTCTCGCAGCCGATCTTTCGGGGCTTCAAAACAGTTGAAGGCACCAGTGCAGCAGAGGCCAGAGTTAAAGTCGGCCGCGCGCAATTGTTGTCTGTCGAACAAGGTGTTCTCTTTAACACGGTGCAAGCTTACATGAATGTTTTGCGCGACCGGCAGATTTTATCCCTCCGCCAGACTAACGTTTCGTTTTTGAATAAACAGCTGAGTGCTTCAAAAGCGCGTTTTGATGCAGGTGAGCTCACCCGCACGGATGTCGCCCAATCGCGCGCCAGTCTCAGTGGTGCCCAAGCCGCGGTTGCTGTTGCGGTGGCAAATGTGAAAGCAAGCGAGACAGGGTACTTAACTGTCGTCGGGCATTTGCCTAAAAAGCTTAGTCCTGCTCACCTTGCAAAATCGCCCAAAAGCTTAGCTTCTGCTCTGGCCATTGCTCAAGAGCAAAATCCCAGCATCCTTGCAGCAGCATTCGTGGAAGAAGCTGCCGTGCATGATGTAGGTGTGGCATTTGGTGATTTGCTGCCGAGCGTTGAGCTTGGCTTGACGGCCAGCCGTACAAACGATCCATCGCCCGGGGTTGATAGTTCCAGTTTTGCCAAGGTGGAAGGTGTTGTCACAATTCCGCTTTATGAACGGGGACGGGTTTATTCAGCTGTTCGACAAGCAAAACATACGGCGAGCCAAAACCGCATTCAAGTGATTGGCGCTGTGCGCTCGGTTCGTGAAAATGTGACGAACGCTTGGAATAATCTTGTAGCAGCTCGCGAAAGCTTGGTTTCCGTTGGCGCTCAAGTGGACGCGTCACGGTTGTCTTTGGACGGGGTTCGTCAAGAGTATTTGGTGGGCTCGCGCACGACAATTGACGTTCTTAATGCGCAGCAGGCCTTGCTCAGCGTGCAAGTTACGCAAATAAGTGCAAAGCATGATCAGATGGTGGCGTCCTATCAACTGCTTGCATCAATGGGGCGTTTGACTGCTGATAATCTGGGCCTCGGCAATCTTTATGATCCGACACAGAACTATGATGCCGTGCGTGGCAAATGGTTTGGAGTAAGTGCTGATACGATTGAATAATTGAATGGCCGTCTCAGTTATCGACTTTTCATCAGGAATGTCGTACACTCCCGCTTAGCGATTTATCGGCTGTTTCATTTCAAGTAAGGCGTCTCCCTGTGACTATTGAACCCCGCGTTGAGGATTTATTGGCCACCATTCGTAAAGCCATTGATGATGATCTTGGGCCGGTTGGATCTTCTACATCTGAAAAATCACAAGGCACTTTGATGCGTGGCGCATTGCGGGAAATGCGGGTGAGCTTTGATGCAGGTCGAGGCCAAGCTGATTCTGAAATTTCAAAATTGCGTGACCGTATTGGCCGTAGCCGCATTGAGGCAACTATTTCCGCACCAATGTTGCCTCTCATTTCTAAATCAGGTGCCCCACCGCGCGAACCGCAAACGGGTTTTACAACAATTTTAGGCGGCAATCTGAAGCCTGAGGCTGCGCCACCCGCTTTGCGCCAATCAGTGCACGACGATGATCAGTATCAGATGGCTGACCCAGACTATGGGCCGGAATATTCTGAACCTGAATATGTGGAACCAGAACCGCAAGCTTATTATCAACAAGAACCCTATCAGCGTGGTGCTTTAGTCTCGCCGCAGGCTGCTTATGCTGCGCAATCTTCATTTCAAAATTTGGCCGACACGATTATGGCGCGGGCCACGAGCGAACGCAGCTTGGAAGAGATGACAAGCGAGATTTTGCGCGGGATGGTGAAAACTTGGCTGGATAATAATCTGCCTGACTTGGTGGAACGATTGGTGCGCGACGAAATTGAGCGCGTGGCGCGGCGCGGGCGTTAATTCTGGCGGGTTGCGCGTTGCTGTCAGGTGGTGTTTAAGCCACGCAAATCAACTCCATAAAGAATCTTGCACATGGCCCTCGATACAAAATTTGTTCCCGCTGAAATGGAAGCCCGCCTTTATGCGCAATGGGAAGAGGGCGGATATTTCAAGCCGGGGCGGAAACCCAAAGCCAAGCCATTCACGATTGTAATCCCGCCGCCCAACGTGACGGGTTCACTGCATATGGGCCATGCGCTCAACAATACTATTCAAGATATTCTCTGCCGCTTTGAGCGGATGCGCGGGCGCGATGTGCTGTGGCAACCGGGCACCGACCATGCAGGGATCGCCACGCAAATGGTGGTCGAGCGCTTGTTGGCCAAGGAAGGCAAAACCAATCGCCGGGAGATGGGCCGCGAAGCGTTCCTCAAACGCGTGTGGGAATGGAAAGAAGAATCGGGCGATATCATCACAAAGCAGCTTCGCCGCTTGGGGGCCTCATGTGATTGGAGTCGTGAGCGCTTCACCATGGATGAAGGCCTCTCTAAGGCCGTGCGAAAAGTTTTCGTACAGCTCTATAAAGAAAAACTGATTTATAAAGACACGCGACTGGTGAATTGGGATCCGGTTTTTGAAACTGCGATTTCCGATCTTGAAGTTGAAACCCGCGAGACTAAGGGGGCGATGTGGTCTTTCGCTTATCCGCTGGTGGATGGTGAAGTTGATGGTTTTACTGAAATTGTAATTTCTACCACGCGCCCTGAGACGATGCTGGGCGATGGTGCTGTGGCGGTTCATCCTTCCGATGAACGCTACAAGAATCTGGTGGGCAAGTATGTTTGGCTGCCGATTGCCAATCGCAAGATTCCGATTATCGCCGATGAATATCCTGATCCAGAATTCGGCACAGGTGCTGTGAAAATTACGGGTGCCCATGATGAAAACGATTTTCATGTGGCCAAGCGCAATAACATTCCACTCATTGTGTTGATGGATAAAAAGGCGCGGATGATGTCCACGCCGGAAAACAATGTGCCGCAGCATTACGATGGAGTGGATCGTTATAAAGCCCGCGAGATGGTGCTGGAAGAAATTGAGGCACTGGGTTTCTATCGCGGCAAAGAAGAGAAGATGATCGCGCAGCCGTTTGGCGATCGTTCGGGCGTGGTGATTGAGCCGATGCTGACGGAGCAATGGTATGTTGATGCCGCCACTTTGGCCAAGCCTGCGATTGCCGCCGTAGACAAAGGCGACACGGTTTTCATTCCGAAGAATTGGGATAAAACATATTACGAGTGGATGAACAACATTCAGCCGTGGTGCATTTCGCGGCAGTTGTGGTGGGGCCACCAAATTCCGGCTTGGTATGGTTCGGACGATAAAGTTTACGTCGAAGAAACTGTTGAGGAAGCACAGGCGGCAGCGGGGGCGGATGTTAAACTCACGCGCGATGAAGATGTGCTCGACACTTGGTTTTCATCGGCGCTCTGGCCATTCTCCACATTAGGTTGGCCGGATGCAACGCCCGAACTGAAGCGCCATTATAAAACCGATGTGCTGGTGACAGGTTTTGACATCATCTTCTTTTGGGTGGCGCGCATGATTATGATGGGTTTGCACTTCATGAAGGAAGTGCCGTTCCACACGGTTTATATTCATGCTCTGGTGCGCGATGAGAAGGGCCAGAAAATGAGCAAGTCCAAGGGCAATGTGATTGATCCTCTGGAACTCATCGATGAATATGGTGCTGATGCTTTGCGCTTCACCATGGCTGCGATGGCCGCACAGGGGCGCGACCTTAAGCTGGCCAAGAACCGCGTTGAAGGCTACCGCAATTTTGCAACAAAACTTTGGAATGCCGCGCGCTTTGCCGAGATGAATGGTGTTACGCGCGACGAGACTTACGATCCCGTTGCTGCCCGCGTCACCGTCAATCGTTGGATTGCAGGCGAGGCCACGCGAACGCGTGATGCCGTCACGAAAGCGATTGAAGAACACAAATATAATGATGCCGCAGCCAGCCTTTATCAGTTTGCGTGGAATGTGTTTTGCGATTGGTATGTAGAATTGATCAAGCCGATTCTCACGGGTGATGATGAAACGGCGAAAGCTGAAACGCGGGCTTCGGTGGCGTGGGCCTTTGACCAAATTCTTTTGTTGCTGCACCCGTTCATGCCCTTCATCACCGAGGAGCTGTGGAGCAAGACTGCCACACGTTCCAAAATGTTGATCGATGCGGAATGGCCCAGTTACGCTGGCCTTGGCGATGCCAATGCCGATGCCGAAATGGATTGGGTGATTAGATTGATTTCTGAAATCCGTTCCGTGCGGTCCGAAATGAACGTGAATGCCGGAGCGAAAATTCCGTGCGTCATCGTCGGCGCAGGCCATGAAGCGCGAAGACGGGCAGGGGCTTGGGAAGCCGAAATCATGCGGTTGGCCAGATTGTCGAGCATGGTGTTTGAAGACGCAGTGCCCACCTCATCGGCACAAATCGCGCTGGATGAAGCTACAGTGGCCCTGCCACTTGAAGGCATGATCGACTTTGCCGCCGAACGGGCGCGCTTGAACAAAGAGCTGGAAAAGATCGCCAAGGATATGGCCGGCATTGATGGTCGTTTGAATAATCCCGGCTTCGTTGCGAAAGCACCGGCAGAAGTGCTGGTTGAATCACGTGAACGCAAGGCCGAATTGGAAGTGATGAAGGCGAAGGTGGGTGAGGCGTTGAAAAGGCTGGGGTGAAGTAGATGGAAGAGCGACAATTGACACAGTCAGAAAGTGAAAATAATTATCCAATTGACCAACAACGCCATGATGAAAATGCGTTCTTGGCGACACGTTCTGCTTACTTAACTGGAGCTTTAGATTATGGAAAACTGCTTGTCACAAACCTGATATTGATAAATTCGGGGGCATTATTTGCATTTCCGGCGCTTTTTTTGCGTGATGAACATACCCAGTTAAGTATTGTGAACACTGTTCCTGCAGTGGTTTCTTTCGCAGTTGGAATCATTTTCGGTCTCTTTACGGGCTATGCTTCGTATTTCAATTATCTTTGGCAAGCAGATATTTCGGCTAGTCGATCTAATCGCTCAGCATTTGTACGAAAATGTTCTCCCGAAATGCTGGACGTACCGAAAAACGTCGAAATCATTGCAGAGTTCGACAGAGAAATAGTGAAATTGGGCGGTCGCATTAACAGTAGCTTTTATGCGGGAAATTGTGCTGGTCTTTGCTCTGCTTTAGCTTTCATGGTCGGTTGCTATTATGTTTGGTCAGCGATTGTAACGTCGAAGATCGGTTTGTGTGACGCTATATCTTTATACTTAAAGCAACTGGTGAATGCACTTACTGCGTGGTTTGTTTGAGTTTTCAACTTGAAGAAAAGGGCTTCGATCGCGTTTAAACGGCGCTATGATCATCCCATGTCCATCCTCTCCGACCGCATCCAAACTCCCATCGGCGATATGATGTTGCTCGCCTCTGAGGGCGTGATGTTGCTGCTGGAATTTGTGGATGCTGAGGGGCGGGTTGAGCGGGAGATATCTGCTCGGTTTTCGAAGGACGAAATTACACCGACCAAAAATCCATTTGGATTTTCCCAGCGCATTGCGGATTATTTCGCGGGTGATTTACACACCATCGACTCAATCCCCACCGATGGCGGTGGCACCGAATTTCAGCGGCGTGTTTGGGCGGGGCTTCGGCATATTCCATGCGGGGTTACGATTTCTTATGGTGAGTTGGCCGCGCGGCTGGGGGATAAAAATGCCATGCGCGCTGTGGGCTTGGCCAATGGGCGGAACCCGATTTCAATTGTGGTGCCGTGCCACCGCGTGATTGGGGCCAATGGTTCGCTGACAGGTTATGGTGGTGGCATGGCTCGCAAAGAATGGCTGCTGCGCCATGAAGGAGCTTTGTTGATTTAGCTTCGCGCCAGTCTTGTGAGAATATACGAGCCCAAAACGCAGATTGAATTCCGCAATTCGGCGGTTGGTTCGGTGCTGGCATAGTGTTGCAAAATGCGCTCGAGAACTTCTCCCAGTGTGCCGTAGGCTGTGAGAGTTGAAAGCACCGCGAGTGTTGGCCTTGTCAAGAAGTAAGCCTTCTGGCCGTCTTGTTGGCGCACCAAACCTTCGATGCGCAGCCAATCTTCGGTGCGGCCTGCGAGCTTTCCAGCGTCGCCATCATCCATACCTTTGGTCACACGCAGCAAGGTTGTACGATCAAACAGGGGAGCTGCTATGGGAGTTTTGCCATAAAGATTAGCAAGGATCACCACCATCAATTCGAAAAACCGTTCGCGCATTCCGGCAGTGTTTTCAGGTTGGTCGGCGTCGGCCGTCACTTGCAATTGGTCTATGCAAGATTTGATGAGGGAATCGAGTTCAGGTGTCATGCGCGAGGTTCTCCAGCGGTTTCTTATGCCGTTGAAGAGTCTCAAATTGGTTAAGGCTTTTTCAGTTTAGCTTTTGCAGCTGTCTTTCGGTTGCGCAGCACATGTTCATGATCTTTGTCGTAAAGTGCTGAATCGCGGAAAGTTGTGTGGCTCAAAACGGGGCCCACTAAGATCAAGGCGGTGCGTGTGATTTTTGCAGCCTTTACCAATTTCGCAATTGTCGATAGCGTGCCATGGATAAATTTTTCATCAGGCCATGTGACTCGGTAAGCCACTACGACTGGGCAATCGGCACCATAATGCGGTGTCAATGCGCGTTCGATGTGCGCGAGATTGCGGATGGAGAGATGAATGGCCAGCGTGGCTTTTGATGCTCCGAGCAATTCCAATTCCTCGCCCGATGGCATGGCACTGGCTTGCATGGTGGTGCGGGTGAGGATGACGGTTTGAGCAATTTCCGGCAACGTGAATTCAGTTTTTAACGCGGCGGCGGCGGCAGCGAAAGCGGGCACGCCCGGGCAGACATCATAATCAATGCCGAGAGCGTCTAACTTTCGCATTTGTTCGGCAATTGCTCCGTACAAAGACGGATCACCCGAATGCACACGGGCCACATTTTGGCCTTTGGCATGGGCTGCTTTGATTTCGTCGATAATTTGATCGAGGTGCAGCGGAGCGGTGTCCACCACATGCGCCCCTTCGGGAGCGGCCTTTACAATTTCTTCTGGCACTAGAGAGCCCGCATAAAGGCATACAGGGCATGATTGGATGAGCTTCAGCCCTCGCACCGTGATAAGGTCTGCGGCACCGGGGCCAGCGCCGATAAAGTGTACGGTCATTTTAAGTCTCTCTTTTTAGCGTAGCCGCGCGGCGTGTAAGCATAAGTTTTGCCATCGCCGCGCATGAAGGATTTTGATTGTGAGGAACCCACCATAACCAGCGTGAGCATGTCCACTTCTTCGGGATTAAAATCCGCGAATTTCACAATTTTAGTTTTCTCGGTAGGGCGGCCGAGATTGGATGCGATCACCACAGGCGTATCCGGCGGGCGATGGTTTTTGAGAATGGCAAAGGCGCGTTCCAGTTGGTCGCGGCGTTTCAGTGAGCGTGGATTGTAAAATGAAATCACGAAATCGCCCGCGGCTGCGGCGTGGAGTCGCTTTTCAATCACCTCCCAAGGGGTGAGCAAATCAGACAGCGAAATGCAGCAAAAATCATGCCCGATCATGGCGCCCGCTTTGGCGGAGGCGGCTTGGAACGCGGAAATGCCGGGGTGCACCTCAACCGCAATGCGGCAGGGTTCGAGATCAATGATTTCATAAACGAGAGCCGCCATGGCATAAATTGCAGCGTCGCCCGAGCAAACAAGGGCGACACGTTTTCCTTGCTTGGCAAGGTCAATTGCGTGGCGGCAACGGGCTTCTTCATCACCCAAAGGAAAGCGGTGTTCGATTTGGCTGGACTTTAGTTCAGCAGATAAATCCAAATATAGATCATAACCAACCCAGTCTGTTGCGAGCGCTAATTCCGATGTTACATTGGGGCTGCGCATCATGCTCGTGCCGGGACCAATGCCGACCACCGAAACCACGCCGCGCCGATTGCCGCGCATTTCCAATATTGGCTCAGAGGCTTCGACGACAGCAATGGTGGCGCGTTTGCTTTTGGTTTTTGGAACAATCAATTTGGCTTCATCACCTGCGGCAGCCAAAGCAGCGGCTTCGGCTACGCTAGGTGTTCCCACAGTGTCATTTACATAGTCAGAGGGTGTAGCGATGCGACTGTTCTGCTTGTTCAAATCATCGGCACTGAAAAATACAATCGGTTCCAAAGCGGCAAGTGCAGCTTCATCTTCCTTCAAGTCGATAGAAGCATAAGTGGCGATAGCCAATTTAGAAAGATTATGTTTGGCGAAGGTTTCATCAATCAGGTTCTGCACTTCTTCGGCAGTCGTTCCGCGCTCGCACCCGATGCCCACTGTCAAAACTTTTGGGTGGTAGACGATCAGGCTTTCACTGCCCTTAATGTTATTGATGGTGTTGGTGCGGTGAATGTTTTCGCCGCGTAGTTTTGCAGCAGTCGCTGCTTTCACATGCTCAGGATTTGCAAGCACTAGTCCAGAGGCGGCTTCATCATAGGACGTGCCGTAAATCACATCGCTGGCAGTTGTAATAGCGGCGTGGCCATTTGAAACTTTTGATATTTCTTGAGCAAGTTTATTAGCGCCGTGATGGCCACCCAAAAGTGGCACCACCGAAGACCCATCTTCTGCCACCGCAACAACTGGCGCTTCTGTCAACTTGTCTCGTAAATATGGTGCTACGGCTCGCACAAGAATGGCCGAAGCGCAAATGCCGATGACTGGTTGACGGCTTTGAAAGGCCAGCGCGATGGCCCTTCGTGCATTTTCATAAACGACGTCGACACCAACGACATGCGCCGGACCGTGTATTTTTCCGCCGATACTGGCTTGAACTTTTTGCGCTAAGGGCAATGCCGTTGGTCCAAGAATGAAAATGGCGTTGTTCATTTTGCGCCACTCACAATAATAGTTGTGAAATAGGGCAGGGTGTCGCCTTCGATGTTTTCGACTGCGGTAATTTTTTGATTCTCATGCGTTGCGTTTTCGATAGCGATGGCCTTTGAGAGGAGGCCAAGTTCTGCCAAAATCAATTTTAGCTTCCCAAAATGCCTGCCCACTTTGATGATCGCAACGGACTGGCTCATGGAGAGTTCAAAGTGCAAGCGGTCCTCGGGCAGTGTGGCGGGTAGGATTTTCAACATTTCATCGCGGGCAACAAGCGGCTGACCGATTGCGGCAGCGGAGGCTGAAACTGAGGTGACACCTGGCACAACAACGGTCTTATATTTTTCCGCCAGCCGCTCAAAAATATACATGAAGCTGCCATAAAAGAAGGGATCGCCTTCGCACAGCATGACAACATCTTTGCCTTGATCCAAGTGCGCCACAATTTCGAGGGCACCTTTGTCATAAGCGGCTTGGCCCAGCTCTCGTTCCACACGCATCGGCATGTCGATGGCAATTTCGGTGACGACGTCAGGAATGAACGGTCTTGCGATATCGCGTGCAGTCGAGTCTTTGCCATTGGCGCAGAGGTAAGCGATTACTTCGGCAGTGGAGATTAAGCGCCATGCCTTGACTGTCATCAATTCTGGGTCGCCGGGGCCAACGCCCACGCCATATAAAGTGCCCGCTTTTACCATGGTTTTTGCACCCGCCATTGAGTGACACTCATCCGTGGTTTCATCGCGCGGTAAGGGCCCACGCTCGTGAGATTCGAAATTTCAATTTTCACGAGTTCACCGCCATGTTTTTCCTGCAAATCATAAAGATGCATTTCGCCTTCAATGGTGACAACATTTGCAACCAGTCTTCCGGCTGGCCGCAGTTTTTCCCATGCTGTTTCAAACATACCTGCGTTGCCAACTCCGCCACCAATGAAAATAGCATGAGGGGCGGGCAGATCTGCAAATGTGTCGGGGGCCTTGCCTGCGATTACTTTTAAGCGTGGTGCGCCGAATGCATCCATGTTCTGTGCGATCATGCTCAAACGTTCAACATTGTGTTCGAAGGCGATGGCTTCACACCCGCGTGTGCTGCGCATCCATTCGATTGAAATGGAGCCGCAGCCCGCACCAATGTCCCACAGCAGTTGGTCGGGGGCGGGGGCTAATGCTGCCAATGTTGCGGCGCGCACTTCTCGTTTGGTGAGTTGGCCATCATGGACAAAAGCATCGTCAGGCAGGCCCGCGAGGCGTGAATGAATTTTGGCTGTTGGGTTGGCAATGCAATGAATGGCAACGGTGTTGAGATCTGAATATTCCGTATGCGGAGCATATTGCGACACACGCTCATTTTCGCCACCCAGATTTTCAAGAACTTTCACTAGACTTTGGCCAAAGCCCCGGGCTTCGAGGCGGCGGACGATTTCTGGTATTGTTGTAGCATCTGCTGTGAGAACAATTAGTTTTGCATCTGGTTGGATGAACGCTTCAAGATTTGCCGCTGGCCTGCCATGCAGTGTTAGTGTGTCGCAATCCGGCAAGCTCCAGCCCATTTTGCTTGCGGCCAGCGAGAAAGCCGAGATGTGCGGGATCACTGTCATTTCTTCAAATGGAATGAATTCCATCAGCTTGCGGGTCACGCCGTAATTCATCGGGTCGCCTGTGGCAAGGATGACAGTGTTGCGGCCTGCTAGCGGTTTAATTTGCTCGACGACGGCAGAAAAGGGTTGCGGCCACACGTGGCGTTCAGCTTTTATAGTCGGTAGAAAACCGAGCAGGCGTTGGGAGCCAACTATCACATCTGTTGCTTTGATTGCGAGGCGTGCGCGATTGGATAGACTTTCCCAGCCATCTTCCCCCATGCCGATTATGGTGAGCCATTTGGTCATTGCGTGTCACTCGTTATTGCGTTGATGACGGATGAGGCCATGGCTGAGCCGCCTTTGCGGCCTTTGATCGTGGCGAAGGCAATGCCCCGTGGGTTGGCGGTTAATTCAGCTTTGCTTTCTGCAGCACCCACAAAGCCAACGGGCATTCCCACGATGCAGGCGGGCTTTGGTGCGCCTGCATCAATCATTTCGAGGAGTGCGAACAAAGCTGTGGGTGCATTGCCGATGACAACAATTGCACCGTCCAAATTGTCAACCCACAATAGAGTTGATGCCGCTGTGCGTGTGATGGACTTTTCTATGCCAATTTCGCGGGCACGGGGGTCATTCAGTGTACAGACGATTTCAACGCCATCTGGAAGTTGCCTCGCGATGATGCCGTGGCGCACCATTTCCACATCAACCAAAATTGGGCGTTTGTTCACTAAGGCGAAACGCGCTGCATCTGCAAAATCAGGGGTGATCACTAAGTCTGAAATGATCTCTGGCATGCCGCACGCGTGGATAATCCGTACTGCGATGGCTTGAGCGTTTGCGGGCACCGAACTGAGATCGACCTCGGCGCGGATGATTTCGAAGGAACGGGCATAAATTTGCGCGGGATCGCGAAGATAGTTCATTTCTTGTCCATGCTTTTTGGCCCAAGCGGGTGATCAGCATGCGGATAGACGGCGTGTGTGTGGCCGTCGTCGTGTGAATGCGCATGGTCGTGTGTGTGCGGCTTTGAAACCAACTTGAACGGACCATCTTGGCACAGGCCGGTGCAGTTTCCATGTGCATCGCACTTCAGACACTCCTTGGCGCTCATGCCTTCCACGTGGTGATGGTGGCTTTCTTGCACTGCGCCAACCTCCGCTTCAAAGCCCAGAACTGCAGTGCGGTATTTGCACATCTGGCAATTCATCGCGATGTCGCCTGTGATGATCTGCTCAATACGCTCAACAAAGGTTTCCACTACGGCGGGGTGATCATTCAAGTAGGGCGCTTTCAGGAATTCAACATTGGGGTGGTTCGCGGCCACAGCATCAGCCGCCATGTAAATGCGTTGCACCAGAACGCCCGTGAACAGGAAATATGGGAACACGATAATCCGTTTGAAGCCAAGCTTGGTCACATGTTCCAGCGCTGGTTCCACCAACGGAAACGTGACGCCGGAATAAGCCACTTCGCCC
>JANOXS010000137.1:0-38169 GCA_031418535.1 Hyphomicrobiales bacterium
GTGGCGATACTAAGGTTGTATACTGGTTATTATTGTCGCCCCTTCCAAACGCTTTAGAGTTAATTTGGCGTTAAAATTGGAAGAGCTTGGCGAAATCAATTGTTGCGACTAATAGCATCTTCATGAAATTTCTTGATGAAGCAAAAATCTATGTCCGCGCCGGAGACGGGGGTGCTGGTGCCGTGTCTTTCCGCCGTGAAAAATTCATTGAATTTGGCGGGCCAGATGGCGGCGACGGCGGCAAAGGCGGCGATGTTTGGGTGGAAGCTGCAAACGATTTGAACACGCTGATTGACTATCGCTACCAGCAGCATTTCAAAGTGCGCACCGCCGGTCATGGCATGGGCAGGCTTCGCGCTGGCGCATCCACCGATGATATCGTGCTCAAAGTTCCAGCAGGCACCGAGGTCTATGAAGAAGACAACGAAACCCTGATTGCTGATCTCGGGAAAGCGGGCGACCGTGTTCGCATTGTCAAAGGCGGCAATGGCGGCTTTGGCAATCACTACTTTAAATCAGCCACCAACCGCAGCCCTTACAATGCCAACCCCGGCCAAGCGGGCGAAGAGCGTTGGATTTGGCTGCAAATGAAATTGATCGCCGACGCTGGCATTGTGGGTTTGCCAAATGCTGGCAAATCGACATTGCTTTCTGTTGTGTCAGCCGCGCGGCCAAAAATTGCCGATTATCCTTTCACCACGCTGCACCCGCAATTGGGTGTGGTGAAAGTGGGCAATCACTCATTCGTGCTGGCCGATATTCCGGGCCTCATCGAAGGCGCATCCGAAGGCTTTGGTTTAGGTGTGCGCTTCCTCGGCCATGTGGAACGCTGCGCTGTGCTCATTCATATGATTGATGCAACTGGCGATGATCTTGTCAAAGCCTATAAAGTGATCCGCGGTGAGCTGAAAGCTTACAGCCCAATTTTGGCCGCTAAACCTGAAATCATTGCCTTCAATAAAATTGATGCGGTCGCTCCTGAAGATTTAGAAAAGAAGCTGGCTGAGTTTAAAAAGAAAGTGAAGAAGTCTCCTTTACTGATGTCAGCAGCCACCCAGAAAAATTCTGATGCGGCCATGTATGAGCTCTTCTCGGTGATCAATACGGGCCGCATTGCTGCGCGTATGCCAGACCCTGCGGGGGTCACCACCGAAGGGTGGAGGCCGTAATGTCGAGGCTCACGACAGCCAAACGTATCATCATCAAAATTGGCTCTGCACTTCTGGTTGATCAGAAAACCGGAACACTCAAAGCGCCGTGGTTGAATGCCCTCGTTGATGACATCGTTGAACTCAGAAGTGCTGGTGCCGATGTTATTTTAGTGTCATCGGGAGCTATTGCACTGGGACGCCGCACATTGGGTTTGCCCAAAGGCAAACTGAAACTTGATCAAAGCCAAGCAGCAGCCGCAGTGGGTCAAATTGCTTTGGCCCAGAGTTGGTCTGAAGCGCTCCGTACACGGAACATTGTTGCTGCACAGGTGCTAGTCACACTGCAAGACACTGAAGAACGCAGGCGATATCTCAACGCCCGCGCCACACTCTCCACATTGTTGGCGCAAGGTGCGGTTCCAGTGATCAATGAAAACGACACTGTTGCCACATCGGAAATTCGCTATGGCGACAATGATCGCTTGGCGGCGCGTGTGGCCTCCATGATGTCGGGTGATGTGCTGGTGTTATTGTCGGACATTGATGGCCTTTATTCGGCACCGCCTGATCAAAAAGGCGCAATCTTCATTCCGGAATTGCGCGAGATCACACCTGAAGTGGAAGCCATGGCTGGAAAGCCCATTTCCGGCGTTGGCTCTGGTGGCATGATTACGAAGATTGAAGCTGCAAAAATTGCGTTGTCAGCGGGCTGCCACATGGTGATTGCGTCTGGCCATGAACTTCATCCGCTAAAACGCATCAGTGAAGGTGCCCGCTGCACTTGGTTTGTGGCGCAAAGTAACGCTCTGCAATCACGAAAGCGCTGGATTGCAGGCACGCTGCAACCAGTAGGAAAATTGATTGTTGATGAAGGCGCCAAAGGTGCTTTGAGCAAAGGCAAAAGTTTATTGCCCGCAGGCGTGAAATCAGTCCAAGGCAATTTTTCACGCGGCGACACAGTAAGTGTCGTATTACCAGATGGCATTGAATTTGCGCGCGGGCTTGTAGCTTATGATTCGAGTGACGCAACCCGCATTGCTGGATTAAAATCTGCTGACATTCAAAAACTTCTGGGCAATGATGACCGCGATGTGATCATCCACCGTGATGATTTAGTATTGGTGGGCGGAGAGCGCAATTGAACGACGCAATCTTACAGTTAGGTCAAAATGCACGCAGCGCTGCACGAGGCCTAGCGCTGGCTTCATCAACACAAAAGAACCAGGCGCTCACGGCCATGGCAGCGCATATTCGTAAAAATAGCGCCGCGATTATTGCAGCAAACCAAGTTGATTTATCTGCCGCCAAAGCTAAAAACTTGAAGGCAGCTTTCGTTGACCGCTTGATGCTGAACGAGGCGCGCATTGAAGCCATGGCCAAAGGTCTTGAAGAAGTTGCAGCTCTCAATGATCCTGTTGCCCGCGTTCTTGAAAAATGGGTGCGACCCAACGGCATGGAAATTTCGCGCATTGCTGTGCCCATCGGCGTGATTGGCATAATTTATGAAAGCCGCCCGAATGTAACGGCAGATGCAGGTGCGCTGTGTTTGAAATCTGGCAACGCTGCAATTTTGCGCGGCGGCTCTGATAGCTTTGCGACATCGCAAGTTATTGTCGCTTGCTTGCAAGCAGCTTTAACAGAAGCGGGCCTTGATGAAAACTGCATTCAAATGGTGCCAAGCACGGACCGTGAAATTGTCGGCCAAATGCTGTCAGGACTTAACGGAACTATTGATTTGATTGTGCCGCGCGGCGGCAAAACTTTGGTGGCCCGTGTGCAAAACGAAGCCCGTGTTCCAGTCTTCAGTCACCTTGAGGGGATCTGCCATGTCTATGTCGATAAAGCAGCAGACCCCGAAATGGCCAAAGCAATTGTGCTCAACGCCAAAATGCGCCGCACCGGAATTTGTGGGGCAGCTGAAACAATTTTGATCGATCAAGCAGCACCACTAAATTTGAGCCCAATCATCCGTATGCTGATTGATGCGGGCTGCGAAGTGCGCGGTGACGCTGCTGCAATGGCCGCTGACACCCGTGTCATTGCCGCCACCGAAGAAGATTGGGCCACCGAATATGAAGATGCCATCGTCTCCATCCGTGTTGTGGAAGGTGTCGAAGATGCCATCGCCCACATTGCAAAATATGGGTCGCAACATACAGATTCAATTGTAACCGCTGATGCAAATACTGCTGAAAAATTTTTAACCGAAGTGGACAGCGCCATCGTGTTGCACAACGCTTCCACACAATTTGCTGATGGCGGTGAATTTGGTTTTGGTGCTGAGATTGGCATTGCAACGGGCAAGCTTCATGCTCGTGGGCCAGTGGGGGTAGAACAGCTCACCACGTTTAAATATCAAATTCGTGGGAACGGGCAAACCAGACTGTGATCAAACTTCCACCCTTTGGTCGGCGACAGCGCATTGGAATTTTTGGTGGCTCGTTCAATCCAGCCCACCAAGGGCACCGGATGGTTGCACTCTATGCGTTAAAGCGCTTGCAGCTTGATTGGGTGTGGTGGCTCGTTTCGCCACAAAACCCGTTGAAGGATAAAAAGGAAACTGGTGAGTATTCTGAGCGTTTAAAACACACGAAGCTCATCGCCAAGCATCCGCGCTTTGTCGTAACTGATCTTGAGAATCAAATTCACAGCCGCAACACCGCGCAAACTTTGGCCGCCATGGCGTTGACTTTGAAGCAAGCGCATTTCGTGTGGATTATGGGAGCAGATAGTTTTCGTGATCTCGACCGGTGGAAACGCTGGAGCCATATTGTCGGAACTTTGCCTTTAGCTGTGCTGGCCCGCCCCGGATATTCAATGCGCGCCTTGGGCTCGCAAGCTGCAAATAGATACGCAAAAAATCGCGTGCGCAATGAGCAGGCAGGCGTGCTTGCAAAACGAAAGGCCCCCGCTTGGGTGTTCGTGTCCATGCCGCTCCGCAAAGAAAGTTCGACTGCTATCAGGCACAAGACCTAAGGGCCATTTCCTGCGCTGGCATGACAAGCCAAGAAGTGTTATAGGCATTCAAATTCAAATTAAGGATCAAGACCCTGAGCAAGAAACCTGTAAAGAAAAAAGCTGCACCTGCTAAAAAAGTTGTGGCAAAAAAACCTGCTAAAAAAGCAGTTGCTGTAAAAGCCAAACCTGTAGCAAAGAAAGTGGCCAAAAAGCCTGCCAAGAAAATTGTTGCCAAAAAGCCAATTAAAAAAGTTGCGGCCAAAAAAATTGCAGCCAAGAAAGTTGCAGTGAAGAAAGCTGCCGCGAAAAAGTCACCTGCTAAAAAAATTATTGCGAAAAAAACAATTAAGAAAGCTGTCAAGAAAGTTGCCATTAAAAAAGTGGTGGCAAAGAAAATAGCATCAAAGAAGCCTGTTGCCAAAAAACTGATTGCCAAGAAATCTCCCGCTAAGAAGTCTCCGGCAAAAAAAGTTGCGACCAAGAAAGGTGTGGCGAAGAAGCCTGTGGTTAAAAAGGCTTTTGCTAAAAAAATTGTTGTAAAAAAGCCGGTCGCTAAAAAAGCCGCCGTTAAAAAATCCCCAGTCACTGCCAAAGTTGTGATCGCTCCAAAGGGTCCACGCTACACGGGTCCCGATTGGCCACTGATGAATGTGATTTTGGATTCGATGGAAGATTCTAAAGCCGAAGAAATTTTGCCGATCAATGTGATGGGCCGCTCTTCGATGGCCGACGGTATGGTGATTGCCTCTGGCCGTGCCAACCGCCATGTGGCCGCTATTGCCGATCAATTGGTTGATAAGCTCAAAGCCTTTGGCCAAAAGGATGTTCGCGTTGAAGGCTTGGAAACGTCAGACTGGGTGCTGGTGGATGCGGGCGATATCATCGTTCATATTTTCAGACCAGAAGTACGCAGCTTCTACAATCTTGAAAAGTTGTGGTCCGAACACGCGCCCGTTGACGAGCAAGAAAGCTAACGACTTTGCGCATTGCAATAGCCGCCATCGGCCGCCTGAAAACCGGGCCGGAAAAGCTGATGGCGGATGACTACCACAAGCGCATTGAAGTGTTGGGCCGAAAAGCAGGCATCACTGCTGTTAAAATTGGCGAATGGGCAGAATCACAGGCTTCTGATGTGAAACGGCGCATGGACGTAGAAGCTCAAATCTTGTGGTCTGCCGCCCCGCAGGGTGCGGTGACCATTATTATGGACGAGCGCGGTAAATCACAGTCGAGTGAAATTTTTGCCGCCAACATGCGCAAATTGGCCGATGATGGCACTTCGGATGTGGTGTTTATGATCGGCGGCCCCGATGGCCATGCGGCTCAGACCCGTGAAAAAGCCCACCAAATTATAGCTTTGGGACCGATGGTTTGGCCACACAGATTAGTACGTATCATGCTTCTCGAACAAATTTACCGTTCGGTGACAATTATGCTCAATCATCCCTACCACCGGACCTGAGCCGTAATTTAGACATGGGATAGTGGCATTTTTCGGCAACATGAATTTTCAACGTTTTCATAATGGTTATCGGTCGGCACTTCTGGTGGTTGGAATGTTAAGTCCGACCGCTCCAGCTTGGGCGCAGAGTGCAACGGCAACGGCCGATGATCTCGACCAGATTGAACACTCCTTACAAAGCTCCACCGAAAAACAAGCTTCGATTGCAGTGGAGATCGAAGCCGCGGTAAAAGCACAGTCGGAAATCTCAACTAAACTTATCACCCTTGCTGAAGAACACCAAAGCCAAACTCAGGCCATTGCAAAAGCTGATCTCAAACTCAAAGACCTAGGCGGCCAAGCCATTATTATTCGCAGCGATTTGGCAGTTAAACAAGATCGGCTATCTGAACTTTTGGCAGGCTTGCAAAACTTGGAACAAAATCCACCACCTGCCTTGGTGGTGGCCCCTCAAGATGTTCTCCAAGCTCTGCGCGGAGCCATGATGTTTGGGGCCGTAGTTCCTGATGTTCGTGCCCAAGCCGACCACCTAAAAGAACAACTTGATCACCTTGAAGCAATCCAACTGGAGGTTGCCTCCACGAAGAAAGAATTGAGCGCTGCAATCCTGACGGCCAGTGCCACCCAGAAAGAGCTGGAACTTTTACAGCTTGAAAAGAAAAACTTTGCAATTACGGCATCTCAAGATTTAGCAGTTGAAAAACAACGCGCTGTTGATTTGGCCAGCAAGGCCAAAAACTTGAAGCAGCTTCTGGCCAGTTTAGAGGCCGCCAAGCTGGAGGCCGAACGCCAAAAATCAGCAGTAGTCAAAGCCCGCGAAATCACTGAAAAATTAAAACAAGAAGCCCTGAATGCACCAACTAAGGTGCTCTCAGACCAGCGCGGTAAACTTAAATATCCCCTCCAAGGTGATATTTTAAAGCAATTTGGCGATGATAATGGTTTGGGCAGCCTGCTTGAAGGCTTGGCTGTGGCCAGCGTCTCGGGCCAAAACGTCATAAGCCCCGTCGACGGGCGGGTGGAGTTTGCCGGTCCGTTTCGGTCTTACGGCCAGCTCTTGATCTTGAACGCCGGAGAGGGCTATCTCATATTATTAGCGGGAATGAATCAGATTTCAGTTGAGATCGGCCAATCCATTAAGGCGGGTGAACCCGTAGGAACAATGGGAGATGGTCCATCATCGGTAGCTTTATTGGGTGGTGACACAGAATTAACACGACCTGTGTTGTATATTGAGTTTAGAAAGAACAACGAACCAGTCGATCCATCGCCCTTTTGGCTTGGCGGCAGAAAAGAGGCACTGAAATGAAAGTTAATTCGACACTGCGCAATCTCGGTTTCATCCTTCTGGGGGCCACCTCAAGTGTTGTTTTGTTGCAGGCTTTAAACGCCGCAACAGCTGCCACCAACGCAGACACTTACAAATTGCTCAACTTGTTTGGCGATGTCTATGAGCGCGTGAAATCGGACTACGTCGAACAGCCCGACGAAAAGAAAATGATGGAAGCTGCCATCAATGGCATGTTGACCTCGCTCGATCCGCATTCAAGCTATATGGATGCCAAAGAATTTGCCGATATGAATGTTAAAACCCGGGGAGAATTTGGCGGCCTTGGCATTGAAGTTACCATGGAAAATGGTGTGGTTAAAGTCGTAGCGCCCTATGATGATACGCCAGCTTCGAAAGCAGGCTTGCTGGCCAATGACTTAATTGTAAAAATTGATGGCAAGGATGTGCAAGGCACGACTTTGAACGAAGCCGTGGAAAAGATGCGCGGCGCAATTAACACGCCGATCACGCTGACAATTCTACGCGAAAAGCGCGAGCCTTTCGATGTGAAGCTAGTGCGTGAATCTATCAAAATTGAATCGGTCAAATATAACGCAGAAGGCGATGATGTGGGCTATGTGCGCATCAGCACCTTTAATGAACAAGCCGATAGTGGCTTGCAAAAAGCCATTGAAGAACTCGATAAGAAAATGGGCGGCAAGGAAAAAGGCTTCATCCTTGATCTGCGCAACAACCCGGGCGGACTTCTCCAGCAAGCCATTGCGGTGTCCGATGTGTTCATGGAAAAAGGCGAGGTCGTTTCCACCCGTGGTCGTAACGCCGATCAGGTTGAACGTTACACCGCCCAAAAAGGTGATCTGACCAATGGCAAGCCACTGGTGATTTTGATCAATGGCGGCTCAGCCTCAGCATCTGAAATTGTGGCAGGCGCTTTGCAAGATCAGAAACGCGCAACCATTATAGGCACAACCAGCTTTGGCAAAGGTTCCGTGCAAACTATTATTCCATTGGGCAGTGAAGGGGCCATGCGTCTAACCACGCAGCGTTATTTCACGCCATCTGGCCGTTCTATTCAGGCCAAAGGCATTGTCGCCGATATTGTAATTGAACAACCTTTGCCGCCAGAATTGCTTGGCAAAAACGTGTCAACCGAAGGTGAGCAAGGTTTGAATGGCCATTTAGCAAATCCCGGCGGCGGCAACGAAGGCGGCGGGTCAGCAGCTTATGTGCCAGAAGATAAAACCAAGGACGTGCAATTGAAAGCAGCTATTGATCTGCTGCACGGTATGAAAGTTGTAACCAATGTGGTGATCCCGGCGGTCAAGCCCGTGGATGCCAAAAAGCAATCCAACTGAACTTTCAACGAACAAGCAAAAGGCGGAAATCATTTTCCGCCTTTTGCAGTTACAGTTAACACCGCGTTAACGCTTGCCTCGGCACAATAGGGTTTGAGGAATCGAACACAAAACATGCGCCGTGACGAATTAAATCAGCCGCTGCACAAGCGCAGCCTGAGACAGAGACTGTGGGAACGAAGGCCCTCGGCCTTGGTCTGCGCATACACTCTGGCCATTGCCGGAATGATTGGTGGATCTACATGGGTGGCCCGTCAACCTTTTCCGTTTGCCGGTGAACCTATTGTCGTGGTTGCCGTTCCTCCTCCTGAGCAAATTAAAACCGCAAGCATAGAGCCCGTTGCCGAAGCCCCCGTGCAGGTTGAAGATATTGCTCCGCAAGATGTGGAAGACGTGAAGCTGGATGCTGAGCCTCCGCCAAAGAAATATCAACAAGATGCAGCTGTTTTCATTTCACCGCGTATGCCCCTAACCAAAGCGCCGATTTTCGCTGTGACCGAAACTACTGATGTCGGCATGTTGCCGCGCATCGCCAGCACCGGCAAAAAGCCTGCTGACGCTTATGCAAAAACAGTTTCGATGGGGATTATCCATTCAGAAGCTCCAAAAATTATCATTATTTTGGGCGGCATGGGCCTGAACGAAAAATTGACCAATCAAGCCGCCAAAGATTTACCGGCTGAAGTTACATTTGCCTTTGCGCCTTATGGCAATAATCTTCAGGCGCAAGTTGATAAAGCCAGAGCCAATGGCCACGAAGTGCTGCTGCAATTGCCGCTCGAACCTGTAGGCTTCCCTGCCACAAATCCGGGCCCCAATACTTTATTGGCAGATGCCAAAGACGGCGAGAACACCACATCGCTTTATTGGCACATGAGCCGCTTTGTGGGATACGCAGGCGTGATCAATTATATGGGTGGCCGTTTTCTGTCATCAGCACCAGCCGTAAAACCTCTGCTCATAGAAATGCGCAAGCGCGGACTTTTATTTATTGAAGATGGTTCATTAGCTTTGTCAGCCACAGAAGACGTGGCTAAAACGCTGCAATATCAAGTGCGCCGTGCTCAATCTGTGATTGACGTCAATGCCGATGCCGACTCCATCACCTCAGCCCTCAATTTGTTAGAAGAAGAAGCCAATAAAAATGGCTTTGCAATTGGCACAGGGTCTGGCCTTGAAATAACCGTGAGAACGGTTGCCGATTGGGCCAAAGCGGCTGCCGATCGCGGTGTTATTTTCATGCCCGCCAGTGCCGCTTTTAAAGGTCGGATGGGCTGATGATCGATCCGACAAAAATAACAGCTTACCGCCCTTGTGTAGGGGTTATGCTTCTCAACAAGCAAGGCTTGGTGTGGATTGGCCGCCGCTTTGAAAAGCAAAATGATGATGGCATTGGCAAGTGGTGGCAAATGCCCCAAGGCGGCATTGATAAAGGCGAAGATCCAAAATCAGCGGTCTTGCGCGAGTTAACCGAAGAAACCGGAATAACTTCAGCTCATGTGGTTGCCGAAGCCGATGGCTGGTTCACCTATGATTTACCAGCCCATTTAATTGGCAAAAGCTGGGGCGGCAAATATCGTGGCCAAAAACAAAAATGGTTTGCCCTTGAATTCACCGGCGACGAAGCTGAAATAAACTTGACGCCTCCGGGCCAAAAACAAGAATTTGATGAGTGGCGCTGGGCTAAAATGGACGATATGCTGGATTTAATTATTCCCTTCAAACGCGAAGTCTATGTTGACGTGATAGCCGCCTTCCGGCATTTGGGCGCATGACTATTTCTCACATCATATTCGATTGCGACGGCGTTCTAGTCGATAGCGAACCCTTGTCGATGCGCGCTGATGTTGAAATCTTGAAACGGTTCGGCATTGAAATGACTGAAACTGAAGCGCACCGCCGTTTTGTGGGCCGCACTTTTGAAGCCATGCTCAAAGAGTTAACAGCCCAACGTGGTGTGATTTTCCCGGACGGTCTTTTGACAGCAAAAAACGAAAGATTGGCCGAACTTTATAAAAGTGAACTGCAACTGGTGCGCGGCGTGCGCGATGCGCTTGATAGCATTCGCAATTTAGGCCTCACCATGTCGATTGCATCGAACAGCCCTAAAGAGCGCGTAAAGCTAGCCTTGCAGCTCACGGGTTTAAATGGCTATTTCAAAGATAATATCATCACATTCGAAGATGTGCCCCACGGCAAACCAGCGCCCGATGTGTTTTTGTTGGCGGCGAAAAAGGCAGGCGTAAGAGCCGAAGATTGCCTGGTGGTTGAAGATTCAATTACAGGCGTCACCTCTGCCGTGGATGCAGGCTGCTGGACGCTGGGTTTCACCGGCACCCATGACGACGAACTGGCTCATGGCACAAAACTGAAAGACATCGGCGCAGAAGCCATATTCACAAAAATGGTAGACCTGCCCGCTTTGGTTTCGACGTTTGTGTTAGAGAACTGAAATCCGCATCCTAAATTTATTCCACGGCAATAGAATAATGGCTAGGCCTGCAAATATCAAAACCGATCCCACAAGCCGCTGCGGGCTTAAGGTTTCTCCTAAAATTAAATAGCTCGACAATCCGCCAAACACTGGCACCAACAAAGCAAAAGGTGCGGCTTTGCCGGCAGGATAAGTTGAAAGCAAATAGCCCCACACCGCAAAACCTGCCCATGTTGATAAAATGACAGTATAGGCAATAGCCGCCACAGTTAAGGGCTGCATGTGGCTGACGGCGGCCAGCATTCTATCGGGCCCTTCGAAAACCAAAGAAATAGCAAGCGCCGGAAGCGGCGGAACCAAACTCACCCAACAAACACCGGCCAACGTTCCAAAACCTGCATCCGGGCCAGCCTGCCGCACTGTGAAATTCCCAAAAGCCCACGTACAGGCAGACAGCACAATAAAGACCATGGCCATTGCAGGGATAGTGCTTCCCGCACCCACCGTTGATGCAATTGTGCCAAGTCCAACCAAGGCCACGGCACCCCCAATATATTGTTGCAACTTTGGTCTCTCGCCCAGAAACAAAATACAAAATAAAATGGTGACAAAAACTTGAAGCTGCAATGTGACTGACGAAAGTCCTGCAGGCATTCCTTTTGCCATCGCCACAAATAAAAATACATATTGCCCAAGAAAGCTTGCGAGCCCAACCACCAACAAATCACGCCAGCGCATATTTTTTGGTTTCGGCAGAAATAGTACGGGCAAACACGATAAAATGAACCGGATTGCGGTGAGCAATATCGGTGGAACACCGACCAATGCTACCTTCAGCACAACAAAATTAAAGCCCCAAATTGCTGTGATCAAAACTCCAAGTGCTACATGTTGCCAGCGCATAATCTTAACCCCTCACAGGCCCTTAGTATTGAGGGATGGTTCTAACTGGAACAAGTTTAGAATTGTATGGGTGACAATTCAGTTGATATACCTCCTTGAGAAACGACTCCGGACTCCAACATTTATTTAAAAATAATAATGAGACAGAACCATGAAACAACTCTTTGCAGCGCTCGTCTTCATAACCATCGCGTCACCCGCCCAAGCGTCCACATGGGATGATTGTTTGGGGGAAGACGTTGCGTTAAGTTTGGTGGCTTGCAGTGCGGTTATTGACGCAAAAACTGAGCCCACAAAGCAATTGGCGCTGGCTTATTACAATCGCGGCTTTGCGCATTCACAGCAGAAGGAAGATGATTTAGCAGTTGCTGATTATTCGCAATCGATAAACCTTGATCCCACCAATTTTGATGCCTTTAACAAGCGTGGATTTGTTTATTTATACGCCGACAAGAATGATCTGGCATTGGCAGATTTTGATAAGGCCATTGCCCTTAACCCCGATCAATCAGAAACTTATTCAGGGCGTGGCGTGGCGTTAAAGCATTTGAACAAATTTGAAGATTCCATTCGTGCTTTAGATAAAGCAATCAGTCTCGATGAAGAAAGTGAGTATGGCTACAACAACCGCGCCAACACCTTCGAACTGATGGGAAAGCACGAAGAAGCGATTGCCGATTATACTAAAGCCATCGAGATCAACCCCGACGACGGCACATATCTCAACAATCGCGGTGTGGTTTATTACAATCTTGGCAAATTGGATCAGGCGCTCGCTGACTATAATCTGAGCATTGAGAAAGATCCGAACTACGCCCTTGCATATTATGATCGTGGCTTGATTTATAAAGACCAAAAGCGTCTGGTCGAAGCTGAGGCTGATTTTCGAATGACCTTGAAATTACAACCCGGTTACGACCGTGCCATTACCGTTTTGAAAGATATGGGATTGGTGCCTTGAGGTCTCCAACGCCTCATTTGACTCAGCGACGTTAATTGCTAAATACCTCTGCAGATACATTATTGCGAGATAACACCCATGGCTAAAGCACGCACTCTTTATGACAAGATCTGGGACGATCATCTGGCTCACGAAGCCGATGATGGCACCTGTTTGCTGTATATTGACCGCCATTTGATCCATGAAGTGACCAGCCCTCAAGCTTTCGAAGGCTTGCGCATGACCGGCCGCAAAGTGCGCCACCCTGAAAAGACGCTGGCAGTGGTTGACCACAACGTGCCCACGACCGATCGGTCCAAAGGCATTGCCGAGGAAGAAAGCCGCATTCAAGTTGAAGCACTTGCCAACAATGCGAAAGAATTTGGCATTGAGTATTTTAACGAGCTCGATAAGCGCCAAGGCATTGTGCATGTGGTGGGCCCGGAGCAGGGCTTCACCTTGCCTGGCACCACTATTGTTTGCGGCGACAGCCATACCTCCACCCACGGCGCTTTTGGTGCATTGGCGCATGGCATCGGCACCTCCGAAGTCGAACACGTTCTGGCCACGCAAACCCTGATCCAGAAAAAAGCTAAGAACATGAAAGTGGAAGTGAATGGCAAATTGGCCAAGCACTCCACAGCCAAAGACATCATTCTCGCCATCATCGGTGAAATCGGAACGGCAGGCGGCACAGGCCATGTGATCGAATTTGCGGGCGAAGCCATCCGCGACCTTTCCATGGAAGGCCGCATGACCGTGTGCAACATGACCATTGAAGGCGGCGCCCGCGCTGGCATGATTGCACCAGACGAAAAAGCCTATGCTTTTCTCAAAGGCAAACCCAAAGCCCCAAAAGGGGCCGATTGGGATGCTGCACTGAAATATTGGGAAACCTTGAAATCAGACGAAGGCGCTCATTTTGATCGGATCGTGAAGCTCGATGCAGCCAACTTGCCCCCCATTGTAAGCTGGGGCACCAGCCCTGAAGACGTGGTCTCAGTGGCAGGAATTATTCCAGATCCTGCGACCATCTCTGATGAAGGCAAGCGCCAATCTAAAATCCGCGCGCTTGAATATATGGGCCTCCATGCAGGCCAAAAGATCACGGATATTCCGCTTGATGTGATCTGGATTGGCTCCTGCACCAATGGTCGCATCGAAGATATGCGCGCTGTGGCCAAAATCGTCGAAGGCAAGAAAATAGCTGGCTCACTGGATTATGCCATGATTGTGCCGGGCTCTGGCTTGGTCAAAGAGATGGCCGAAGCTGAAGGCTTGGATAAGATTTTCGTGGCCGCTGGCTTCCAATGGCGTGAACCCGGCTGTTCCATGTGCTTGGCCATGAACCCAGACCAGTTAAAGCCCGGCCAACGTGCCGCTTCCACGTCAAACCGTAACTTTGAAGGCCGCCAAGGTTATAAGGGCCGCACCCACTTGGTGTCTCCTCAAATGGCGGCAGCCGCTGCCCTTGCAGGCAAATTTGTGGATATCCGGCAACAATAACCATCTTAAAATTGGTGAGAATTGATAAACGAGGCGTTTACGTTAATGAAACCCTTGGATGGTAATATGATTCGCAAGTTGTGTGAGTCGTGAGTTTAGGGGTTATTATGAGTTCAACTGTTGCTGCTGATGCCAAGTTTTTGCGCCGCGTATTTATGGGCCTCGTTATTTTGACGCTATTTACGGGCGGCATGGCTGGCCTTGCCACTGTGCAGGCCATGAGCGAAAAACCCAATTCCTGCATCGTTTTCTGCCAATAAGGTAGACCTATAATAAAAAACCGACCGTGGGGTAGGCGTTTTGACTTTTATCGGAAAGCCAAAAGCGCTTTAGTCACGGCCGGTTTGATTTATTTACGTCTTGCAGGGAACGTGGCTGGGCTTAGTTGCACACCCAAACTTTCACGTACTTCACAATCTTGTGGGTGTGGCTGTAGTTCCACTTTACTTTTTTGATAACTTGATAGCCGCATTCATCTTCGTCATATCCGGCATCATAATATCCGCCGCCATAACCACCACCGTAGCCACCATCATAAAAACCAGGGCCACCGAGGTTAATGCCGAAATCAATGTTTACGTTTGTTTTAGCTTGAGCTGAGGCACCAAAGCCAAGTGTGAGAGCAGCTGCGGCGGTGAGAGCGATTAAAATCTTGCGTGTCATGGTGTTATTCCTTTGAGTTGTTTGTTTGTTGTTTGGTTGAATGCGTTTCGATGTGACCCTTATGAGGGACAGCCCCTGAACCTATTCTGAGGGCACTATTCATCTGCCGTTCATGTTGAAAAACCTGCGCGCACCCTGTAGAAGCCCCAAGAATGAGCTCAAAAACCACCATATTTATCGACGGCGAAGCTGGCACCACTGGCCTGCAAATTCGCGACCGTCTGAAGAACCGCACCGACTTGGAGTTGGTTTCCATTCCCCATGACAAACGCAAAGATATGGCCGCCAAGCGCGAGCTGCTAAACAGCGTTGACGTGGCCATTCTGTGCCTACCTGACGATGCAGCTATTGAGGCTGTAAGCCTTATAACATCGAAGACCCGTGTGATTGATGCGTCCACCGCCTTCCGTGTGAACCCTGACTGGGCCTATGGATTTGCCGAACTTGATGGCAACCAACATGAAAAAATTGCGAATGCAAAGTTTGTGTCCAACCCCGGTTGTTATCCACAAGGCTTAATTGCGCTGACCAAGCCCCTCATTGCAGCAGGCTTGCTCGCTGCTGATTATCCCCTCACCTATAATGCCATCAGCGGATATTCCGGTGGTGGCAAAAAGATGATTGAAGATTATGTCGCCCAAGGCGACAAAGCCTCGCCTTATATGCCCTATGGGCTGACCTTCAAACACAAGCATTTGGCCGAGATGAAACTTTATGCTGGTCTATCGCGCGGTCCTATTTTTCAGCCTGCTGCGGGCAATTATGCCCAAGGCATGATGGGCTGCGTACCGCTGTTTACAAAACACACAAGTGCAGAAATCCACAGTGTACTGACGAATTATTTTGAAAGCTCGCGCTTCATCAGTGTGGCTCCGCTGGAAGCGCACGAACGTCACACAAGCTTAAGCCCCGAAGCGCTCAACAACACCAACAATATGCGCCTGCATGTTTTTTCCAATGACGACTCAGGCCAAGTTTTGCTCATGGCAATTTTTGACAATCTGGGCAAAGGTGCATCAGGTGCTGCCGTACAGAATCTTAACATTATGATTGGGGCCGATGAAGCGGCTTCGGTCGACCTCGTTTGACAAGGAAAAATCATGGATAAATTTAACACTTTGAATGGTGTAGCAGCGCCCCTGAACATCACCAACATCGACACCGATATGATTATTCCAAAGCAGTTTCTCAAAACAATTAAGCGCACTGGCCTTGGCAAATCACTGTTCTTTGAAATGCGCTACACCCAAGAAGGTGTTGAGCTGCCGCAATTTGTTTTGAACCAGCCCGCATATCGCAAAGCTGAAATTCTTGTGGCAGGCGATAATTTTGGTTGTGGTTCTAGCCGCGAACATGCGCCGTGGGCACTGTTAGATTTTGGCATTCGCTGCGTGATTGCCACCAGCTTTGCTGATATATTTTATAACAACTGCTTCAAGAATGGCATTTTGCCGATTGTTGTGAGTGCTGAAGATCAAAAGAAACTTCTCGATGATGCCAGCCGTGGCTCTAACGCCACCATGACAATTGATCTGCCAACTCAGGAAATCCGCGGTCCCGATGGCGGCACGGTAAAATTTGAAATTGATCCCTTCCGCAAACATTGCTTGCTCAACGGTTTAGATGACATTGGCCTCACGATGGAAAAAGCTTCGTCAATTTCTGCTTTTGAGAAAAAGAACGCCACCACCCATCCTTGGCTTTAGGCCGTGAACACCATTCTCATCACAGTCTTGCCGGTCTTCGGCATGATTGTGTTGGGTTATATATTTTCCAAATTTAGAATTATTGACGAGGCCTCCGGTAAGGGGCTGTCGCTCTTTGTTTTCAACGTCGCCATTCCTGCCCTTCTCTTCAAAACCATGGCAACTCTAGGCTCGCAAGAGTCTGCCCCCTGGAGCTTGTGGGGCACATATTTTGGCGGTCTGGCTTTGACATGGGTCATCGCAGCATTTGTCGCCAGAAATATCCAGAGTCTCAATTTCAGTGGCGGCGCCACAACGTCAATGGCTGCAGGCTTTGGGAATTTGGCCATGCTCGGAACGCCCTTGGCGCTCGCTCATTTTGGTCAAGTCGTGGCTGTGCCACTTGGCATGATATTATCGATCCATGCGCCAATACTTTGGTTTGCAGCCACACTCCACCGTGAGTTCTCAAAGCATTCAAGCAATTTCTCTCTGGCAAGCACCGGTCAAGAGCTAGCTTCAAATCTCGCCAAAAACGCCATTGTCATTGCTCTCATACTTGGAACGTTGTGGCGTCTCACCGGACTGGGTTTGCATCCGATTCCTGAAAAAATGTTGACGATGTTATCCGATGCATCGGTGCCGACTGCACTCTTCGCATTGGGCACATCACTAGCAGCTTATTCATTACGCGGCGCGTGGGATGGCATGTTCGCCTTGATCACACTTAAAATGATTGTGATGCCAATTTTAGTGTTTGTACTTGGTCACTACATATTTCACTTGCAAACTCTGTGGCTACAGATCGCCGTATTATTTGCGGCCATGCCAACAGGGGCAAACGCGTTTTTGTTTGCCCAGCGCAACGACGAAGCAGTTCCGGCAATTTCGGGTGCGATTGCCGCAGGCACAGGCCTTGCCGCAATTACGGCATCAATTCTACTTTATCTCATGGATGCAGGGTATATCTGAGCATGGCAAAAATTCTGGCCATTTCATCTCAAGTTGTTTTTGGCCCTGTTGGCCTCAACGCCGTCGTGCCTGCTTTGCAAGCCGAAGGCCATCATGTTCTTGCAATTCCAACGGTCCTGCTCTCAAACCATCCTGGCCTTGGCCCGCCTGTAGGAAGCGCTATTCAAATCGATCCCTATCTGAATGCGCTTGAAAGTTTTAGTGCGACTGAAAACCTTGATGCCGTGATCACAGGATATTTTGCCAACGCCGCCCAAGTGCAAAGTGCCGCCAAACTTATCGCAAAACTCAAACCCGCAATTGTGTTGATTGATCCAGTTCTAGGAGATCATGGCAAACTCTATGTGAGCGAAGCTGTGGCCTTAGAAATCAAAACCAAACTCATTCCGCTGGCTACAATTATAACGCCCAATGTGTTTGAGCTATCTTGGCTCACGGGTCTTGCAGTCTTGAACGAAGATGAGGCACTCATTGCGGCGCGCAGTTTGAACTGCCCCGAAGTAATCGTGACTTCAATTCCGGCAGGCTCTGATTTAGCAACCTCGCGCATCACATCGTTAAGTGTGACGACCTTGAAAAATCCAAAGCGCGACCACGTTCCAAATGGAACAGGCGACATGTTGTCAGGGCTTTATTTGGCAAGACAATTTGGAAATTATGGCGAGAGTGCTTTAGAGCAGTCCTTAAAAATTTTGCAGCGCGCCATTGCGTTAAGCGGCACCACGAAAATTCTAGCAGTTGCCGAAGCCTTGACCTAACTAAATGCTTTCTGCATCACAACGCCCAGACGCTTAGCAAAATCTGCAGGCTCAGCCACCACTTCGCCCTCCAGCATAAAAGCCTGATCCAAGAGAAGATGCGCTGCATCATCAATTGACGCTTCGCCCGTATCAGCCACCATCTTTGCCAGAGCTTTCATCAAACCATGAGAAGCATTGATTTCTAAAACAGGCGCACTTATCGCAACGCCCGAATCTTTTTGTCGGGACAAAAATTTCTCCAAGGTGCGGTCCATATGCCCATCATTGACCAAACACACTGCGCTGTCAGTTAAACGTTTCGAAACCCGCACGGCTGAAACCCGTGGCCCCAACGCGTTTTGAAATGCCGCAATCAACGCTGCAATTTCAGGTTCATCCGCCTTCGGTTCTGGCATTTCAGTTTTCGTCTTGATTAAATCCAAATCAGCCGAACCTTGTGATACAGATTTGAAGGGTTTGCCATCAAAGCCCATGGCAGTTCGCACCCAAAAGCTGTCAACGGGATCAGTTAGCAACAGCACTTCGACATCGCGCGATTTATACCCTTCAAGCTGTGGGCTGGAAGCGGCCTTGGCGACATCTTCAGCAGTCAGATAGTAAATCGCGGTCTGGTTTTCCTGTAGCCCTGCGATATAATCCTTCAAGGTGATGCTTTGCGATTTTGTAGATTTGAAAGTGGCAATTTCAAACAGCGCATCGCGCCGTTCAAAGTCTTCATACAAGCCTTCTTTAATCACCGGACCAAACACCTCCCAAATCTTCGCAAAGGTAGCGGCATCATTCTCGGCACATTTTTTAAGTTCAGATATAACTTTATTGGTCACAGCTTTGCGAATGCTGGCTACATCCGGATTATTTTGCAGCATTTCACGCGACAAATTCAAAGGCATATCAGCACTGTCAATCACGCCGCGCACAAAACGTAAGTAAGGTGGCAGCAGACCCACATCATCAGCGATAAACACACGCTTGACATAAAGCTTCTGGCGGCCTTTGCGTTCGGGATCATAAAGATCAAACGGCCGTTCGCCGGGCACATATAAAAGCACATTATATTCTTGCCGGCCTTCAGCGCGGTAATGAATGGTAAGTGCCGGATCATCAGTGCCATGATTGAGCAGTCCAAAAAATTCTTTGTGCTGTTCTGGGGTCACTTCATTTTTGGCGCGCATCCAAACGGCACTGGCCGAATTGATTTGGCGGGGCTCGCCTTCACCTGCTAACATGATCGGGTGGGCAATGTGATCAGAATAAGCCCTAACCACCTCTTCAAGTTTCCAGCTTTCCAAATAGTCCAAAGCATCATCGCGCAAATGCAGCACAATGCGCGTGCCGCGCCCTTGCGTCTCAGCTTCTTCAACAGTGAATGTACCTTCACCGTTGGAGCGCCAGACATTGCAGGCTTTTGCGCCTGCCTTGCGTGAATAGACTTCCACTTCCGAAGCCACCATAAAGGCCGCATAAAAGCCAACCCCAAATTGGCCAATCAAACTTGGTGCATCTTTAGCTTTTTCAACAAAATTTTGCGTGCCAGAGCGTGCAATAGTGCCAAGATTATCAGTCAATTCCTTGGCCGCCATGCCAATGCCGCTGTCTTCTAATGTTAAAGTTTTGAGCGCTTTGTTTTGTATCAAAGTGATGTTAAGTTTTGCGTCTTGTTCAAGCAATTCAGGTTTAGCAATCGCTTGATAGCGGAGCTTATCAAGTGCATCCGACGCGTTGGAAATCAACTCACGCAAAAACACATCGCGGTCTGAATAAACCGAATGTACCATCATATGCAGAAGTTTGCCCACTTCGGCTTGAAATTCTTGCGGTTGTGTTTTCGACATGTGAGACGCCCCATAAGTGCAATGGTGATATTGGGAAAATGGCAGCCTTCGTCAAGCCCCAAACAGCGGCCAAAAAAAGGGCGGCTGCAACAGCAACCGCCTGAAATACGCAACACACAAACGATTGTGTCTTGGGGACGCTTTTCCCTTAAAAAAAGGGGGGCCCGGCCAGTCTTTTATCGCTTCGGGGGGCTGGGGGGCTAAATCCTAGGCTAGAGGCCAGCCGGGCTGTCGAGGCAACATAACAACTATCGTCCTTCATCTTGTCCAAGACTTGCTGCAATTGTGTCAAAACTGGGGAATTTTGCTGCTTGCAAAAACGAAGCTGAAAGATCAATATCACAATCAGATGACAAACAGCACTGACCCCGGATCAGATGAAAATATATTGCGCTTTGAACGCAAATCGCAAAAGCCCGTAACCTTTGATCGCAGAGAGTTAAGTTTAATAATGGGCCTCTATGGACGGTATGTGGCTGAAGGCGAATGGCGAGACTATGCAATCGATTTTGCCAAAGAGGTAGCAACCTTTGCCATCCACCGCCACGCCAGTGAACAGCCGCTTTACCGCATTCAAAAGACCCCCGCGCTCAGTTTGAAACAGGGGCTCTATTCAGTGGTTGCACCCGGTGGTTTGGTAATGAAGCGTGGCAACGATCTCGAGCTCGTCTTGCGCGTGCTGCTCAAAAAACCAAAATTAGTAAACGCATAAAAAAAGCCCCGACTGTTACATCGGGGCTCTGTAGTTAGGTGGAAGCGGTTATTCGCTGCGCATGATTCCAAGAATATTCAGGATATGCACAAACAAAGTAACAAAGCTGCCGTATAGCTGCATGGCACCAAAAATGGATTTGCCTCGCGCTGCAATTGGCATGTCGCCTTCGATATATTGTTCTTTAATTTGTTGGGTTTCCCAAGCGGTGACCCCAGCAAACAACAACACAGTGGCAATCGAAACCAGAAGGCTCATAAATGTGCTGCCTACAAAAAAGGCATTCACAAGAATGGCAATCAAAATGCCGATTGAAGCAATCATAAAGAAGCCGCCGAAACCCGAAAGATCACGTTTGGTAACATAGCCTGCAAGGCTCGTGGCCCCGAAGGTCACAGCGGTGATCAAGAAGGCTTTAAAAACCAATGCGGGCGACAGAGCGAGATAATGTGCAACCATTGGTGCAATCATCAAACCCCACAAAGCGCAATAGGCCCAATAAGCACCATGCGCTACCGCAGCATTACCGGAGAACACCAAACGTGGTGCAAAAAAGCCCAGACCGATCGTGGCAAAAAACAAAATCCACTTCAGGCCCAAAACTGTGGCCATCAAAGCTGGGTTAGATGCAACGGCCAAAATGATAATTGCCGTCAGCGCAATGCCGAGAGCCATATAGTTGTAAATGCCCTGCATATAAGACCGCAGGCCTTGGTCAATCGCAGCCGCAGAACGCGTGCCTGATTGTTGGAAATTACGAAGTTCAACCATAGATTCCTCCTGAGAATACTGATCGAATATGGGGATGCATCTAGGCATCGTCAAGTGGCGGTTACGTTAACCTTTTTCGATGGCATTTAAAATTTTGGCAAGTTTAAGGTCAAGTTCTGTCACTCCCCCAGACGTGTGGGTTGTCAAAGTCACATCCACCCTGTCATAAACATTAAACCACTCGGGGTGATGGTCCATTTTCTCAGCTGCTAAAGCCGCTTCCGTCATAAATCCAAACGCAGCACGAAACGATTTGAATTTGAAACTTTTGAAAATTGCTTCTCGATTATTGACCGCGTTCCAACCACCCAATGATTCGAGAGCAGTTTTGGTTTCGAGTGCAGTCAGTTTTTCACTTTTCTTCATTGTTTCACTTCATCAATTAGTTTTTCTACATATGGCAAAAGCTTCGGCACAATGATTGCCAAGCCTTTTTCATTGGGGTGAATGCCGTCAGACTGATTAAGTTCCAGCTGGCCAGCAACCCCGTCCAAATAGAACGGATAAAGTAATGCGCCATAATCCTGTGCAAGCCTTGGGTACATGCCATCAAATTTGGCCACATAATCTGCCCCCAGATTTGGTGGCGCTTTCATGCCCAACAGCAAAACCGGCAAATGTTTGGCTTTGAGTTTGGATAAAATTTCACGAAGCGCAGCCTCCGCTTGGGCAGGCTCCAAACCGCGCAACGCATCATTGGCCCCAAGCTCCACAATCACGGCTTTAACATCATCAGTCAGCGCCCAGTCCAACCGTGCGGCCCCTTGCGCTGCCACATCGCCAGAAACGCCTGCATTGATGAATACAACATAAAGACCTTTTGCCCTAAGAGACTCCTGAAGTTTGTCAGGCAGGCTTTGACCGGGCGGCAGGCCATAACCGGCTGTCAAGCTGTCCCCCAATGCTAAAATTGTAGTTGTGCGAGCAAGAGCCTCACCCCACATGAACCAAATCGCAAAAAATAATGTAATGAGTCGCAGCATTATTCCATAATCGGAATGATCATCTCAACTTACAAGGCCTTTCAACAAAATGTTAAAACCCAATCTGGCGCTCGATCTCAACGATGTCCATCTCACTTTGAGTAGCAGAGCAGGGGACGTTAAGATCCTGCGGGGTATAACTTTAAAGGCCTCAGCCGGAGAAGCCATTGGCATTGTCGGTCCATCGGGCTCGGGCAAAACCTCTCTGTTGATGATCATTGCAGGTTTGGAAGCCGTCACATCAGGCCAGATTACGGTTGCAGGCGAAAGTTTGACTGGCAAATCAGAAGAGGCACTTGCAAAGTTCCGGCGCGACAATATTGGCATCATTTTTCAATCCTTTCATCTAATCCCGACAATGACCGCCATCGAAAACGTAGCGATTCCGCTGGAATTCAAAGGTGTGAAAGATGCCATGGTCAGAGCAGGCCAAGGTTTGACAAGTGTTGGCCTCGGTCATCGCTTGAGCCACTACCCCGGTCAGCTTTCAGGCGGCGAACAGCAACGAGTAGCCATTGCCAGAGCGGTAACATCTGGTGCTAAAATTTTACTCGCTGATGAACCGACCGGAAATCTCGATCAGGAAACCGGATCGAAAATTATCGATCTCTTGTTTGAACTTAAAGAGCGTGAAAATGCGACCCTCTTTTTGGTCACCCATGACCGTGCCCTCGCCAAGCGCTGCAACCGTATCATCGAGGTGCGCGATGGCTTGGTGAGCGAGAGCAAAAACAAATGAGATTTGATTTGTGGTTCAGCTATGCCCGCAGAAATTTGCGCTCTGGCCTCAAAGGCTTTTGGATTTTTTTAAGTTGCCTTACCTTGGGCGTATCAGCCATTGCCATTATCGGGTCTCTGTCATCGGCCGTGCAGCGCGGCCTTGATGAGCAAGGTCAGCCTCTGCTGGGCGGAGATCTAGAATTTGCGCTCACCCAGCGCGAAGCAACACCCACAGAAAAAACTTACATCGACACATTGGGTCGATCAAGCAGCTTGGCTACTTTGCGCGCCATGGCCCAAAGTGCAGAAGCGTCCACTTTGGTTGAACTTAAAGCCATTGATCAAAATTATCCGCTTTACGGTGATCTTGATTTGCAACCAAAAGCCACAAACACTTTTTCGTCCGTAGACGGATCATTCGGTGTGGCAGTTGATCCACTTCTGCTATCAAGACTTAATTTGAAACTAGGTGATGAAATCAAATTGGGCGCTGCCAATTTTATATTGCGCGCAACGATTAAATCAGAACCCGACCGAATTGCTGATGGTATTATTTTTGGACCGCGCCTGATGCTGTCACAAGAGGCTTTGCAAACGACGGGCCTCATCCAGCCGGGCAGTCTGGTCACGTGGCGCTACCGGGTACAGCTCAAACAGGACGCTACGTTGAAATCTGCAAAGCTTGCTGAAAAAGCGGCAACGACTAAATTCCCCGAAGCTGGCTGGCGCATCCGAACAACCGACAAGGCCGCCCAAGGGGCCGACGAATTTATCGAGCGACTGGGTTATTTTATGACCCTCGTCAGCATCGCAGCTCTAACCATTGGCGGCGCTGGTATCGCCAATGCTGTCACGGCGTTCATTAACCGCAGGCGCTCAACCATTGCCACTTTAAAATGTTTAGGCCTGCGCAACCGCGATATCGTTGGAATGTTTATCACGGAAATTATGCTGGTGAGTTTGATTGGAATTAGCGTGGCGCTGATGGCGGGCGCTGCAGCGCCATTTGTGATACATGCCCTGTTCGGCTCGATTTTGCCACTCCCACTCTCCACACAAATCGCCTGGGCACCGCTGGGTTTTGCTGCCGTACTTGGAATTTTAGTCACACTCGCATTCAGCCTGTGGCCTTTGGCGCGCATTTCAACCATTCAAGGGGCCGCACTCTTTCGGTCCCACAGCATGTCTGCTTCCGGCAAGCCTGCGTGGTCATATATCTTTACTTCACTCGCGTTGTTGGCAGCCGCAGCAGGCTTTATCATTTGGGGTTTTGATGACCCGAAAGTAACTGCATCCTATCTCGGCGGCTTAGCCGCGAGTTTCGTGATTTTGGCAGTTTTGGCTCAAGTCATCACCAAAGCGGTCGGGAAATTACCAAAACCAAATAATCTGCTCCTGCGCCAAGCCTTGCAAAGTTTAAATCGTCCCGGCGCCACCAGTCAGTCAGTTATTATGGCACTGGGTTTGGGGCTCACATTGTTTGTAACTCTTGCCCTCACTGATCAAACCATCAGCACCGAGCTTAAATCGGGCATTCCTGAAAAGGCTCCTGCATTTTATTTCATCGACGTGAAAAACACTGAGCTTGATCAATTCAAAACAAGTTTGAAATCTCAAAACGGAGTTACCGAAATTACCAATGCGCCTATGTTGCGCGGACGAATTTCAAAAGTGAAAGGCGTGGCTGCTGAAAAGCTAAACCCCACGCCTGACACAGCTTGGGCGCTCAAAGGCGACCGTGGTTTAACCTATGCGGAAGAGTTACCAAAGGGATCAACATTGGTCGCAGGTCAGTGGTGGGGTAAAAATTATGCAGGCCCAAACTTGGTTTCAATGACTGAAGAAATTGCCAAAGGGCTCGATCTTAAACTTGGCGATAAAATTACGGTCAACGTCTTGGGTCGAGATGTTGACGCGGAGATAGCAAATTTGCGAACTGTGAATTGGCGCAGCTTAGGCATCAATTTTGTCATGGTGTTTTCACCTAACACATTGAAAGCGGCACCGCATTCGCACATTGTCACTGTTGAAATGAAGGGCGGAGACGAAGGCAAACTGGTAAACGCCATCGCGACGAAATTTCCGTCCGTGACCGCTGTCCGTGTGAAAGATGCACTGGCTACTGTGAGTGATCTCTTGGGGAAAATGTTAACTGCAGTGCGCGGAGCCAATGTGATCACTTTGCTTACGGGAATTTTAGTTCTCGCTGGCGCATTGGCGGCAGGATTATCATCGCGCTCTTACGAGGCCGTCGTACTGAAAACGTATGGAGCCACACGCCGTCAGCTTTTATTGTCATTTATAATTGAATATGGTGCCCTTGGCCTGGTGGCTGCAATGTTCGGGGTTGTTGTGGGGTCAGTGGCGTCGTGGTCTCTCGCTCACTATATCTTAGTAATGCCATGGACATTCTCATTTGCCACAGCGGCACTTACAGCACTCATTGCTATGGTGCTGACGATAGCGGCTGGTCTTACTGTGACAGCCCGCGCACTTTCTGTTAAGCCATCCTTTTATTTGAGAAATGAGTAAGTCATGGTCGTTCTAAATCGCATCTACACAAGAACCGGGGACGCTGGTGAAACAGCATTGGGAAACGGCGAACGCCTGTCCAAAGCCAACATCCGGATTGCCGCTTATGGCACCGTGGATGAAACCAATGCCACAGTTGGCATCGTGCGCTTACACATGGCAGGCCTTGAAAAACTCGACGCTATGCTCGCCCGCATTCAGAATGAGCTGTTTGATTTGGGGGCTGATCTTTGTGTGCCTGATCGTGGTGAAAAATTGGAATTTGAGCCCTTGCGCATTTTACCAAAGCAATATGAACGCCTTGAAGCGGAAATTGACGAACTGAATATTGAGCTCACTCCCTTACGATCCTTTGTGTTGCCCGGTGGCCACGCAGCTGCCGCTCATCTCCATCTCTCTCGCACCACCTGCCGCAGAGCCGAGCGCTTGATCGTTGAGCTGAAATCGCACGATGGTGAGCATGTGAGCGAAGGTGCTATTGCCTATATCAATCGCCTGTCAGATTTCTTTTTCGTAGCAAGCCGCTGGGTGAATTTTAAGGCTGCGAATGGCGACATTCTATGGGTACCGGGAAAAACCCGCTAAATGCTGAATGCCATCTTAGCAGGTTTTGCACTCGGCGGCGGGTTGATCGTGGCAATTGGCGCGCAGAACGCCTTTGTGATTAGACAAGGTGTTCTGAACTCCCACGTCTTTTGGATCTGCCTCTTCTGTTCTGTCAGCGACGCACTATTGATTTGGGCTGGCACTTATGGTTTGGGCAAAATATTGCAAGTGTTGCCATGGCTCCTCACAGTGATGCAATATGGCGGCGCGGCATTTCTCGCCTGGTATGGTTTCAAAGCTTTGCGGCGGGCCTTAAAACCTGAAGCGCTAAATGAAAGCACCAAGACGACTTCGAACTTATTCATGGCACTGGCCACCTGTGCAGCACTCACATGGCTTAACCCGCATGTCTATCTCGACACGGTTATATTGCTGGGGTCGATCGCCAATGCGCGAGCGGCCGGCGAACAAGCCCCCTTTGCGCTGGGCGCTTCGCTTGCGTCATTTGCGTGGTTCTTTTTAATCGGTTATGGCGCAATGGCATTGCGCGGCCCCCTTTCAAAACCAATCGTCTGGCGCGGCATTGATGCGGCCATTGCGGTCATCATGTTCTGGCTCGCTATAAAATTAGTGTTGGGCTAAACTTCAGGCATGTTTATTCCACTTCATGACGACACACCGCTGCAGGTCATTCGCTTTCAGTTTGTCACTCTGGCAATCATCGCGATAAATGTTGTGATTTTTCTGTCGACAGGAGCGTTTTCCACTGAGGTGGTGCAAGCCAGCATCGAAAGCGGCTTTGGTGTTGTGCCCACTGAACTTTTGCATTCGACAGCAGCCCAAGGCAATTTGCCTGAGCCCTTAACTTTGATCACCTATTTGTTTCTCCATGCAGGATGGATGCATCTGATCGGCAACATGCTTTTCCTGTGGGTCTTTGCAGACAACGTGGAAGATGCCTTTGGCTATGTGGGCTTCATAATTTTTTACCTGCTTACAGGAGCCATTGGTGCTCTCACATTTGTTTACATGTCCCCCAATTCTGCAAGCCCGCTCATTGGTGCATCTGGAGCAGTATCAGGGGTTTTAGCATCCTACTTGGTGTTATTCCCTCGGGCGCGCGTCTGGATCCTCTTATTCATGCGCATTCCAGTGCCGGTTCCGGCGGTATTTGTATTGGGCGGTTGGTTTTTGCTGCAAGTCTTCAACTTAGCCGCCGCAGGGCCAACCGATGATGTGGCGTGGTGGGCCCATATTGGCGGATTCGGCGCTGGACTGATTTTAACTTTGCTCCTGCGTAACAGGCTTTTTATCAAGCCAAATGGTCGCAATTGAACAGGCTACGCCGTTCGCAGAATTGACTAAGTTGGGGCCGCTGATTAGTGTCCGGCCAAATTTCCAATTGAGGTTCACATGAAAGTCATTGTCGCTGTCAAACGCGTGGTTGATTACAACGTAAAAATTCGAGTGAAAGCCGATGGATCAGGCGTTGAACTGGCCAATGTTAAGATGTCGATGAACCCATTTGATGAGATCGGCGTGGAAGAAGCCATCCGCCTGAAGGAAAAAGGTGTGGCCACCGAGATTGTGGTCGTTTCAATTGGCGCGGCTCAATCCCAGGAAACCTTACGCACTGCGCTGGCGATGGGTGCGGACCGTGCCATTCTTGTGAAACATGATGAATATGTAGAGCCACTGGGTGTAGCAAAAATTCTCAAGGGCGTGATTGAGGCAGAAAAGCCAGAATTGGTTATCCTCGGTAAACAAGCCATTGATGATGATTGCAACCAAACGGGTCAGATGTTGTCGGCGCTTTTGGGTTGGGCCCAAGCGACCGCCTGCTCAAAGTTAGAAATTGGTACAGGCGATGCCACCATCACCCGTGAAATCGACGGCGGCTTGCAAACCTTAAAGGTAAAAATGCCACTCATCATCACCACTGACCTTCGCCTCAATCAACCGCGTTACGCCAGCTTGCCCAATATTATGAAGGCCAAGAAAAAACCTCTCGATGAAAAAACCCCTGCAGACTATGGCGCTGATGTGAAGCCGCGTTTGAAACTCATAAAAACCGAAGAACCGCCAAAACGCCTCGCTGGCGTTAAGGTCAAATCTGTGGCTGAATTGGTTACCGCCCTTAAAACTGTAGGAGCAATCTAATGGCTGTTCTCTTGATTGCCGAACATGATAATAATTCTGTGAAAGATGCAACCCATAAGGCGTTGACTGCTGCTGCCCAGATGGGTGGCGATGTGCATGTGTTGGTGGCTGGCCATAATGCAGGTGCTGCTGCGGCCCAAGCCGCCAAACTCGCGGGCGTGAAAAAAGTTCTGCATGTTGAAACGCCGCTTCTTGAACGCCCATTGGCCGAACCCATGGCGGCAACCATTGTGGCTCTTGCTGGCAACTATGATCATATCGTTGCTGCAGCCACCACCAATGGCAAAAATTTCATGCCGCGTGTGGCTGCACTTTTAGATGTGATGCAAATTTCAGATATTTCAGAAGTGAAATCTGCTGACACCTTTGTTCGCCTCATTTATGCGGGCAATGCCGTGCAAACTGTTCAGTCCACGGACAATAAGAAAATCATCACCGTGCGCACCGCTTCGTTTACGGCAACTGGCGAAACAGGCGCTGCTGCTATTGAAAAAGTCAGTGCCGCTGCTGATCCAGCACTGTCATCTTATGTCAGTGAAAACCTCACGCAATCCGATCGCCCAGAACTCACCTCTGCCAAGGTGATTGTGTCTGGTGGACGTGGAATGCAGTCAGGTGAAAACTTTGGTATGTTGGAAAAAGTGGCAAAGAAACTCAATGCAGCCGTTGGCGCATCGCGCGCTGCCGTTGATGCAGGTTATGTGCCCAATGATTATCAAGTGGGCCAAACTGGCAAAGTAGTTGCGCCAAATCTTTATATTGCGGTGGGTATTTCAGGGGCCATTCAACATTTGGCTGGCATGAAAGACTCCAAAATTATCGTGGCAATTAACAAAGACGATGAAGCGCCAATTTTCCAAGTGGCTGACTATGGCTTGGTGGCCGATCTCTTCACAGCAGTTCCAGAACTAGAAGCGGAGCTAGGCAAGCTTGGCCGCTAACTCTATACTGGCAATTTAATCAAGGGCGTTGCAGCAAGATGAAAATTGCCAAAGTTGGAATAATCGGGGCCGGACAAATGGGCTGCGGAATTGCCCAAGTCTGCGCTGCGTCGGGCTATCAGGTCAGTCTTTTTGATGTGAGCGATGAGCGCACTGCAGCCGGCTTCGCCAATATCGCGTCTAACCTTGCGCGCCGGGTTAAATCTGGAAAAACCACTGAAGCTCAAAGTGCCGCGGCACTTGCAAATATCAAGTCCTCAAATTCTTACAGCGATTTTGCCGATGTTGATTTGGTAATTGAGTCTGCCACTGAAAAAGAAGCAATCAAAGCCAAAATCTTTGAGGCCGTTTGCCCGCACCTGAAGCCTCATTGTATTGTTGCAACAAATACCTCGTCAATTTCTATCACGAGGCTTGCCGCAACCACCACACATCCCGAGCGCTTCATGGGGATACATTTTATGAACCCAGTTCCGGTGATGGAATTGGTCGAACTCATTCGCGGCATCAATACCGATGAAGCTGTGTTTCAAGTCGTCAATGATTTTGCCAAATCACTGGGCAAGACCACAGCCATTTCTGAAGATTTCCCTGCCTTTATTGTGAACCGCATTTTGCTGCCGATGATCAATGAAGCAGTCTACACATTGTATGAAGGTGTGGGCGGGGTCGAAGCCATTGACACCGCCATGAAGCTCGGCGCCCATCACCCCATGGGGCCATTAGAACTTGCAGATTTCATCGGCTTAGACACCTGCCTCTCAGTGATGCAAGTGCTACATGAAGGTTTAAGCGATTCAAAATATCGCCCCTGTCCCTTGTTGGTAAAATATGTCGAAGCCGGATGGTTGGGCCGCAAAGTGAAACGCGGCTTTTATGATTATCGTGGTGATGTACCTGTGCCCACGCGTTAACGCTGCAGTGATTTTGGAGCCACATTTTTCCAAGCTGCTAACAATGCACTTTTCGAAGTAATTTCATCGGCGGCTGCCAGACAAATCTGCGTCCAACCTTGATCACCCCAGCCACCTTTCAAGGCGGTGAAGATTTTAGGTTCGGCGGCTGTCATGATGTCCTGTTGCTCGGGTCGTAATTTAATCACACCGAAATTTTCATCATTCAGCGTTGCGAAGATTTTATTTTTCACTCTGAAGTCAGCCTTGCCAAAATGAGATTTTTCTTCAACTTCAGGAAGCGCTAACGCAAATGCTCTAAACTCTTCACTTTGCATCCAGCGCGGCCTTGACCAAATTCTGCGCGGCCTCCGAGGCCCAATCGGCTGGCCCCAACAAGCGGCCAATTTCTTTGCCGTCGCGCCCAATCAAAACAGTCGTCGGCAAACCTACCGATTGCAGCGCTGCCAAGGCTGTGGCCTTCGGATCTATATAAAGCGCTAGATTATCCGCCCCACTTTCTTTCAAAAATGCGGCTGATGCTTCAGCCCCTTTCAAATCTTCGCTGAGCGCCAGCACTTCAAAATCTGCTGATCCAAGTAGCTTTTGTAATTTGCTCAATTCCGGCATTTCTTTGCGGCAAGGTGCGCACCACGTGGCCCACAAATTTAAAAGTACGACTTTACCTTTCCACTGTGAAAGGTCTTTCGTAACCCCCGCGCCATCTGCAAAACTGAAAGCAGCAATGTCTTTTGGTTGCGGGTGTTTGATGAAAGCCGCCATGCTCGAAGCTGGTGCAGCATCAGAGACCTTGCGCGGAGGGGCTTGAAACCAGTAAAGGCTAAAGCCAGCAACGGCGACTAAAAGCAAGATGGGAAGCAGCTTTTTCATAAGTTCACTCTCATATACGAATAAGGATGTGTAATGACCAATAAAATGTGGGGCGGGCGATTTAAAGAAGGCCCTTCTGCCATAATGGCAGAAATAAACGCATCAATTAAATTTGATCAGCGACTATTTGCCCAAGACATTGCGGGCTCCAAAGCCCACGCAGCTATGTTGGCCAAACAAGGCATTATCACGAAAACTGACGCTGCCAGTATCAAGAAAGGTCTCGATCAGATTTTGAATGAAATCGAGACTGGCAAATTTAAATTCTCAAGCGCCCTCGAAGATATTCACCTGAATGTGGAATCACGCCTCAAGGAATTGATTGGCGATGCCGCTGGAAGACTGCATACTGCGCGGTCGCGCAACGACCAAGTTGCAACTGATATGCGGCTCTATGTACGCGACTGTGTGGATGCATTGGATGCAGCATTACAAGATTTGCAAATGGTCTTGGCAACCAAAGCCGAAGCCCATGCCGCAACGTTAATGCCGGGCTTCACCCATTTGCAGTCAGCCCAACCTGTAACCTTCGGTCACCACATGCTGGCCTATGTGGAAATGCTATCACGCGACCGTTCACGTCTGGCCGACGCTAAAAAGCGCATGAATGAAAACCCCTTGGGGGCTGCTGCTCTGGCTGGAACATCATACCCAATAGATCGGCACATGACCTCCAAGGATTTAGGTTTCACGTCTCCAATGCGCAATTCCATGGATGCTGTTTCGGCGCGTGATTATGTTTTGGAAGTGCTGAGCGCCTGTACCATTTCGTCAATCCACCTTTCCAGATTGGCAGAAGAAATTGTAATCTGGTGTTCAGCGCAATTTCGCTTTGTAAGACTTTCTGACAAATTCACCACGGGCTCATCTATCATGCCACAGAAGCGCAACCCTGATGCGGCCGAACTTGTGCGCGCCAAACCAGGTCGCATTTTGGGAGCGTTCACATCGCTTGCGCTGGTGTTGAAAGGCCTGCCTCTCACCTATTCAAAGGACATACAAGAAGACAAAGAATTGACTTTTGACGCGCTTGACAATTTTGCGTTGGCTATTGCTGCAATGGCAGGAATGGTGCGCGATATGGAGCCGCAGGTTGAGACACTTAAGGCTGCTGCGAACGCTGATTATTCCACAGCAACAGATTTGGCCGATTGGTTAGTACAAAAGCTTAACATGCCATTTAGAGAAGCCCACCATGTGACGGGCCGCGTTGTGGCCTTGGCCGAAAAAAAATCCTGTACACTTTCCGAACTTTTGTTAGAAGACATGCAAGCCATCCACGGCGGCATAACCAGGGACGTATTTAAACGTCTGACAGTTGAGGCCTCTGTGGCGTCTCGAATAAGCTTCGGAGGAACTGCACCTTCCAATGTGCGGAGCGAAGCTAGACGGTGGCTACGAGCCTCGAAAGGGAAGTGAGCGGTGATGATATTTCTTAAACAAGCCATTCTAGCGGCCATCATCGTCTCCACCCTTGCGGGTTGTGGGGTGCGCGGCGATCCGCAAGCGCCAAATTTCACCATACAGAAATAACCCATGCACCACTTTGCTTACAAAGACGGCGTGCTTCATGCCGAAGATGTCAATCTGAAAGTTCTTGCTGATGAAGTTGGAACTCCGTTCTATTGCTATTCAACCGCAACACTTACGCGCCATTTTAAAGTGATGAACGATGCCTTTGCCGGTACTGAGCATTTGCTGTGTTACGCCATGAAGGCCAATTCAAATCAAGCTGTGATCAAAACCTTAGGCGACCTTGGCGCTGGCATGGATGTGGTTTCTGAAGGTGAATTGCGCCGCGCCTTGGCAGCAGGAATTCCTGCACGCAAAATTGTATTTTCCGGCGTGGGTAAAACCGCGCGAGAAATGGCCTTCGCGTTGAAAGAAGGCATTGCCTGTTTCAATGTTGAGTCAGAGCCAGAACTGGAACTCCTGTCTGAGGTTGCTCAACGCGTAGGCCAAAGAGCTTCAGTGTCGATCCGCGTGAACCCCGATGTTGATGCCAAAACGCATGCCAAAATTACCACAGGCAAAGCCGATAATAAATTTGGCATTTCATATTTAAGAGCGTCCGAAGTTTATGCCCGCGCGGCAGCCCTTCCCAATATTGATGTGGTTGGCGTCGATATGCATATCGGCAGCCAGATCACTGAGCTGGCACCCTTCGAACAAGCTTTCAAATTAATGGCTGAACTCGTCGAAAAGCTAAGAGCTGAAGGCCACAACATTCGCCACTTAGATTTGGGCGGCGGGCTTGGCGTGCCCTACCGGGGCGATAATGATATCCCACCGCATCCAGATGAATATGCTTCAATGGTTAAGCGAACACTCGGCCACTTGAACCTAAAATATATGATGGAACCGGGCCGCATGATTGTGGGCAACGCCGGAATTCTGGTGAGCCGCGTTATTTATAATAAAGAAAACGAAGGCCACACATTCGTGATCCAAGATGCGGCGATGAATGATTTGATCCGCCCAACTTTATATGATGCCTTCCATGAAATCATCCCGGTGGATGAGCGACAAGACACTGTCACCATTGAAGCTGATGTCGTGGGCCCCGTCTGTGAAACGGGTGACTATCTCGCCAAAAAACGCCGACTGCCGGAACTCAAGCAAGGAAACCTCCTCGCAGTAATGACAGCAGGAGCTTACGGTGCTGTGCAATCAGGCACTTACAACACGAGGCCTTTGATTGCCGAGGTCTTGGTCAACGGCGATCAATGGGCTTTGGTAAGGCCACGCCAGACTTACGAAGAATTGATCGGTCTTGATAAATTGGCCGCTTGGCAATCCTAGGCCTGTCGTTTTTTTGGCAATTTTCTGCTATAGATAACCGTGATGTTTGATTTGGACCAAAAAATTAGCCTGCAACGTGCTGCCCTGTTTTGGGAGGGCTTGTGGCAGGCTGCACAAAAGCCGCTGTTGGTTTTGGGTTTGGCAATTATCGTGTTTGCATCGGGAATTTTTGCCGATGCAGCCAAATATCTTCAGATTGCCAGTTTGGTTGGGTTGGCGGTTCTATTTCTCTATTCGTTGAACGATTTTCTAAAACTAAAATTCCCCAATCGCCTCATTGCGATGCGAAATCTTGAGTTAGCTTCGAACCTTGATCATCGTGTCGTATCTAGTCACTTAGATGACTTGGCTCCAGAGCTTGAAAACCCGCAAGCACAAGCACTTTGGCAAGAACATCAACACCGCAATCTGTCACGGATGGTGGATCTCAAAATTTTAAAACCAAGATCTGCCTGGCGCAAATTTGATCCCATGGCTGTGCGTGCACCCATTGCGCTGACAGCCCTCGCAGCAGTTCTGTTAGGACCAGGCGATATCGTTTCAAACCTACAAAATATGGCAAGCCTCACGCCCCCAATTTCTACGACACCTTTAAGTTTTGATGCGTGGCTGCGGCCTCCAGCATATACAGCAAAGCCGCCCGTGCTGCTCACCAGCCAAGCCATGCAAGATAAATTTGCGTCGGGGAGTGAAGTTGCCATGCCAGAAAATTCCAGCCTCACATTACATATTCAGGGAGCCACTAAGCCTATCCTCTCATTTTACCCGCTGGGTGAAACGCCGTCTTCAGAAACTGAAATTAAGTCGATCTTCGCCAAGACGACGACAAGCACATCTGGCTTCACGGCCGAAATAAAACTAGAGCGTCCTGTGTTAGTTAAGGTAAGTGACGGAAACCAAGAGCTTGCCAGCTGGCCAATTGCCCTTATCCCAGATGCTGTGCCAAGAATCAAAATTGTTGGCGAACCCAAAGCCGAAAAATTGGGCGCCTTAAATGTGGGCTGGGAAACCTCGGACGACTACGGTGTTAAAACCATCACCGCCGAAATCTCACTCGCCGATGAGCAAGAAAGCGGTGAGGGCTTCGAAAACAACGGCGTATTTTTATTTGATGCTCCAGTTTTCAAAATCGCATTGCGCCACCCCAATGCAAAATCAGAAGCAGGCAACACCACACAAGATTTAAGCTCTCACCCTTGGGCGGGCCTTTTTGTTGAAATGGTTTTGACCGCCACGGATGCAGCCGGTCACAGCGTGGCGACAGAGCCGAAACGCTTTAAAATGCCGGAACGTAATTTTTTCAAACCTTTGGCGGCAAGCGTTGTTGAGCAACGTAAATTGCTCATTCTCAATCCAGATTCATCACCCGATGTGGCCACTATGCTGGATGCAATTTTGGCTTACCCCTACAGCATCAGAGACAAGGCAGGCCTCATTCTAAATTTAGCGGCGGTAAGATCGAGCTTGGCTTATGCAGGCGACACTGATGAAGTGGGCGCTGCTATAACTAAGCTTTGGCCTTTGGCGGTTGCCATTGAAGATGGCGAAATGGCCGATGCTCGTGCAGAACTCAAAGTCTTGAAGCAGCAACTTGAACAAGCTTTGCGCGATGGCGCCCCGCCTGAAAAAATTGCCGAGTTAATGGACAAAATGCGAAAGTCCATGGACCGGCTTTTAGATCAAATGCAAAAAGAAGCCGAACGCCGCAAGGCTGATGGCGATTTGCAAAAAGATGGCAAGCAAGGCCGCGAGATCAGCAAAGACGAATTGCAGAAAATGCTTGACGACATCAAGAAGCTTTCTGAAAGCGGCAACAAAGAAGCCGCGGAGAAACTCCTGTCAGAACTTGATAAGCTTTTACAAAACTTGCAACCCGGCCAAGGCGATCAAGCTGGTGAAAGTGGCGATCCAACATTGCAAAATCAAATGGACGAGCTGTCCAATATGATGCGCAGACAACAGGAGCTGATGGATAAAACCCAGCGCTTGCCACAAGACGGCAGCGAACAACAAGGCGACGGTTCAAACCTCGCTGACCGTCAGGGCAGCCTTTCCGATCAACTGGGCAAACTTGGCAAACAACTTGATCAGGATTCTGGTGCAGGTTTGGGCGATGCTTCCAAAGACATGAAAGATGCTGAGGGTAGCTTGCGCGGTGGCTCAAAAGAGGGGGCCTTGCAGCAGCAGGGCGAAGCCATGAAAAAAATGCGCGAAAGCGCTGATAAGCTTGGAAAGAAATTGGCCGAAAAAGGCCAAGGCAAGTCCGGTAAAGACGGTCCATCAGGCAACAGTGAAGACGATCCATTGGGCCGCCCACGCGCTTCAAATAATCCTGACTTAGGCCCTAACAAAAACACGGTTCCTTCTGAGATGGCACAGCGCCGAGCCCGCGAAATTTTGGAAAAATTGCGCAATCGCTCAAATGATCAAAATTTGGGTGATACCGAAAAAAGCTATATCGAACGATTGTTACGCGGGCTGTATTAACCAGACACCACATGGCCCACAAAAGGCAATTCACGAAATTGATGCGCCATGTCCATGCCATAACCCACCACGAATAAATCAGGGCAGTCAAAACCTCTGAAATCTGCTTTGATGTTAGCAGCCAAGTGCCCAGGCTTATCCAGCATGACGCAGGACATAACATTTTTGGCACCGCGTGCCGAAAGCAAATCCTTTGCAAAAGCCAAAGTGCGGCCTGATTCTAAAATATCGTCAACCAACAACACATCTCGGTCTTGAACGCTTGATTCGATATCGCGCAAAACGTCCACTTGGCCTGAAGATTTTTGCGCGGCCCGATAACTCGCCAAAATCATAAAATCGACTTCCGGCGATAATCCAGCATGATGCATGGCACGAATCAAATCGGCAGCAAAAATAAAACTGCCTTTTAAAACCGGAACGACCAGAAGTTTATGCGGCTTACGCGCGGCAATTTCAGCGGCCAAAACTGTGACGCGACTTGCTATTTCAGTTTCAGAAAAAAGGACATCAATGCGATGTCCGTCAATGGTGTGTGTGCTCATAATTTAGCAGTTGAGCTTATTTCGTCAGGATGTGCAAAGCGAATCTGCAAGTTCTTCGATAATTCCGGCGGTGCCGCCACCCGTGTTACAAAGCTCGTCGTTTCACCGGGCCGCAGGGGCCGCGATGCGGTATCTAACGTCCAAGTATAAAGTTCCTTGGCTGCATCATCATTGAGCCCAAAGCGCAACCATGGAATTTTCCGAATCTCGTTGGTGGGATTACTGATTTCACCCTTAATCATCAAAACACGTTCGCCATCAACAACACTATGTTGTTGTTCAATATGTCTAATTTCAAGCCCATAGATGTTGATACTATAGCCCAGCTTGTCATAAGCGCGGATCGTAGCGGGCGCTGCCGCAACCACAGCCTCGGGCACCATGGCTGCTATCATCAAGGGTGTAAGCACTGTAAAGCAAAGTCCGGCCCAGCCCACAGTTTTGCGAAATCGTGCACGGCGTTGTCCGGCAAATTCTTCATGAGCCGATCTTGCGGCCTCTACCAGCCGCTGCACATCAAGTTCAGGTTCATCATCCAAATGGATCGTCCGCGCCACCGCACGAGACTTTACTTCGACCACATCTGTGACGGGATGCTCTTTCCAAGCATGGCCACAGCTGCGACACGTCACAGTAAAGGCCGCGGTGCCACTGATGTGGTCACGAAGATCATAGCGGGTGGTGCAAGAAGGACAGCTGACAATCATGGTTCAAACAAAATGCTCGGTTAAGCGGGATTTGAAAGAATAGGCTAACAGCTGTTACGGTTAATAGTCAGTTAAGGGGCCTTGCGGCATGACAGGTTTGAAGGGAACTGGCTTTGATTGATTTGCAACATGTGGGTTTGAAATATGGCGATGGCGCTACAATTTTAAATGACATCAATTTTCAGATGCAGCAAGGTGACATGTATTTTCTAACAGGTCCCTCCGGTGCCGGAAAATCATCGCTTTTAAACATGCTGTTCATGGCTTTGAAACCCACACGCGGTGTGGTCTCGTTGTTCGGCAAAGATTTATCGCTTTTGCCGAGAGCTGAAAAGCCGGATCTGCGCCGCCGCATTGGAGTGGTGTTTCAAGACTTCAGATTGCTCAGCCACTTAAGCACATTTGACAACGTAGCTTTACCCCTACGGGTCATGGGACAAAAGATCGAAGATTACGCGCAAGATGTTTTGGACTTGCTCGAATGGGTGGGCCTTAAAGATCAGGCCCATGTATTTCCAGATGTCTTGTCAGGCGGCGAAAAACAACGTGCCGCTATCGCCAGAGCC
>JANOXS010000138.1:0-9948 GCA_031418535.1 Hyphomicrobiales bacterium
GAGTGAGAAAGTAAAAATAGAGCCTGCCACCACACCCGGCCACGCTAATGGAAGAATGATATAGCGAAAGGTATAAGCGGGAGATGCGCCCAGATCACCGGAAGCCTCAATGACCGACTTAGGAACGCGCTCTAAAGCAGCATTGATGGGCAAAATCATGTAGGGCAGCCAAATATAGACAAACACCAAGAACGTGCCGATGTAACTGAATGACAACGATGCGCCACCGATTGTGGGGATTGCGAGCAGGGCATCAATCAACCATTGGCCGTGCAATTGAATGGCGATCCAAGACAGAATACCTTCTTTTGCCAAGATTAATTTCCAGGCATAAATTTTAACGAGATAGCTCGACCACAGAGGCATCATGACTGCCAGATAAAACAAAGCCTTCATTTTTCCACGTGCAAACCGGGCGGCATAATTGGCGATCGGAAATGCTATTATGGCACTGGCAACAGTGACGGTTGCAGCCATAGTCAGTGTACGGAGGATAATTTGAATATTGGCTTCATCGAACAGGTGGCCATAAGTTACAAGCGTAAATTCGCGAATGACAACGCCAGAGAAATCATCAAGGGCATAAAAGCTTTGCAACAATAGTGCAGCAAGCGAGCCGAGATAGGCCACGATTAGCCATGCCATTGGCAGAAGCAAAAGCAGGACAGTGAGAAGACCTGGCTTTCGAAAGAATATTGATGAAATGGTTGCAGGCATTTGGGTAGCTTTTAAATGCCTTCTCTCACAGGTCACTGCGAGAGAAGGCTTGGCGATTTATTTGCCTTGGACGGCTACATAGTCTTTTGACCATTGCGAATAGGGCACACAAGAACCTTCGGTTTCGCATTTGCCAATTGGGGTGCGCCAGAAATAGATTTTGTCAAAATTGGCAAAACCATTTGTGTCGCAGCCCGCATCCGTGAGAAGTGCGTTGCCCTTGCAGGCGGCAGGTACAGCTGGCACAGAGCCAAACCAAGCGGCCACATCGCCTTGCACTTTTGCCTCAAGCGAATGGTTCATCCACATATATGCACAATTTGGGTGAGCAGCTGAAGCGCTCAACATCGTTGTGTCGGACCAACCAGTTGCACCTTCGGCAGGGATGGTGGAGGCTACAGGCTTTTTATCTGCTTGCAGCAAATTCACTTGATAAGGCCACGATGATGAGGCCACTACGCCTTCGTTTTTGAAGTCATCAACTTGAACAGCAGCGTCGCCCCAATAGCGGCCCACCAAAGCGCGTTGACCTGTTACCAAAGCGAGGGCAGCGGCATATTGATCTTTGTTGAGTGAGTAGGGGTCTTTGATTCCCAGCTCTGGCTTCTTGGTCATCAGATAGACGGCAGCGTCAGCAATTGCGATGGCGCCATAATAAGCTTGGACGCGGCCTTTGTTAGATTTACCATCCGGCAGGTTTTGTTCTTCAAAAACCACACTCCAGCTGGTCGGCGCCTCTTTGAATACCGTTGTGTTATACGCCAATACATTCGGGCCCCACTGATAAGGTGTGCCGTAATGCACGCCATCTACAGTGTTCCAAACGGCGGATTGCAAACGCGGGTCAACGTCTTTCCAATTCTGAATAAGGTCGACGTTAATCGCTTGAACTTTTTTGCCTGCTACGAGCCGCAAAGATGCATCACCCGAAGCGGTGACTAAATCGAATCCGCCTTGGTTCATTAAGGTAACCATTTCGTCGGACGAAGCGGCTGTTTTCACATTCACTTTGCAACTGGTGGCTTTTTCAAAATCTGAAACCCAATCATAAGCTTTGTCGGATGCACCGCTTTCGATGTAGCCGGGCCACGCCACGATATCGACTTGACCTTCGCCGGCACCAAGTGCTGTTAGCATGTCGGCAAAGGCCGGACTAACAAAGCTTGTCGCCGCTAAAATTGCGATCATTGATCTTTTGATGGTTTTCATGTTTTCTCTCCCGATCGTCCGCACTAATACGGCACTGTAAATATGAGGTTAGACCCGAATGCGATTGTGGATCAAGAACCCCTTGGCGATTTTAGCCGAAGAGGCTGCGGGCGGAATTGTCGTAAGCAATGGCAAAATTGTCGCTTTGGTTGGGCAAGGCATGGTGCCAGATTGTGACAAAATTTTTGACGCATCGGCCCATGTGGTTTTGCCGGGACTGATCAACACGCATCATCACTTTTATCAAACGCTCACACGCGCACACCCGCAAGCAATCAACAAAGAATTGTTTGATTGGTTGAAAGCGCTTTATCCAGTCTGGGCGCGTTTGACACCCGAAGCCCACAGACTTGCAACGCGGCTGGCACTGACAGAGCTTCTCATGTCGGGCGTTACATGCTCGTCTGATCATCATTATGTATTTCCGGGTGGCTTGGATGATGCGATGGACATTCAAGTTGAAGAAGCAGCGCGCGTTGGCATTCGCATGATGGTGACGCGGGGTTCGATGAATCTATCGGTCAAAGACGGCGGCCTGCCGCCAGATTCTGTCGTGCAAGATCAAGACACCATTTTAGCCGACTGCGAACGTGTGGTGAAGAAATATCATCAACGCGGCGAAGGCGCTATGGTACAGATTGCACTGGCACCGTGTTCGCCATTTTCAGTCACAACGAGCTTAATGCGTGAAACTGGTGCGCTGGCGGAGCGTTTGGACTGTAGGCTTCATACCCATCTTGCTGAAACCCATGATGAAGACGATTTCTGCAAAGCCAAGTTTGGAATGCGACCACTCGACTATCTTGAAGACTGTGGCTGGTTGAATAATCGGACTTGGTTGGCACATGGAATTTATTTCAATGATGCCGACATCAAAAAATTGGGCAAGCATGGCGTGGGCGTTTGCCATTGCCCGACCTCGAACATGACATTGGCTTCGGGGCAATGCCGCACTTGCGAACTGGAAGCCGCTGGCGTGCCCGTGGGCCTTGGCGTCGACGGTTCGGCTTCCAATGATAGCTCGAACCTCATGGAAGGGGTTCGTCATGCGCTTTTGCTGAATAGGCTCACTTATAATGCGAAAGTTACGCATTTAGATGCGTTGCGCTGGGCCACCAAGGGTTCGGCAACTTGTTTGGGCCGTAGTGATATTGGTGAAATTGCCATTGGCAAGCAGGCCGATTTGGCGATGTTTACTTTGGACGAACTGCGCTTTTCAGGCGCCGGTGATGCTATTGCTGCACTTGTATTGTGCGGCGCACACAAGGCGGACCGGGTGATGGTGGCTGGTGAATGGCGCGTTGTGGCGGGGCAACCCGTTGGAATTGATTTAGCCCAATTGCGGGCTGAGCACGGCAAGATAGCAACGAACTTCAATTGACGGCTCGGTTTGGCGTGTTACAAGTACTCAATTAAAACAATCGGGGGAAACGCAGATTGGCAAAAGAAAATGGCCAGACTGCCGTTGTTGTAGAAGACTTACATAAGTCTTTTGGTCAACTGGAAGTGCTCAAAGGCGTTAGCTTGACTGCGCGTGAGGGCGATGTTGTTTCGATGATCGGTTCTTCCGGTTCCGGCAAAAGTACATTTTTGCGCTGCATCAATTTTTTAGAAATGCCAACCCGCGGCCGTATCACTGTGACGGGTGAAGAGATTGCTCTCACGCCTGGAAAGGACGGTGATTTGCACCCCAGTGATCGCCGTCAAGTTGAACGCATCCGCACCAAACTTGGAATGGTGTTTCAAAGTTTCAACCTGTGGCAACACATGACGGTGCTGCAAAATGTTATTGAAGCGCCGGTGCATGTGCTAGGTCTTTCAAAGGCTGAAGCTGTAGAAAGGGCCGAAGGTCTTTTGAATAAGGTTGGCCTCTATGAAAAGCGCGATCAGTATCCTGCATTTTTGTCTGGCGGCCAGCAGCAACGTGCGGCCATAGCGCGGGCTTTATGTATGAACCCTAAGGTTATGCTGTTTGATGAGCCAACATCTGCACTCGATCCTGAATTGGTGGGTGAAGTTTTAAAAGTAATCCGAGATTTAGCCGAGGAAGGCCGCACCATGATTTTGGTGACGCATGAAATGAAATTTGCACGTGATGTGTCGTCGCACGTGATTTATCTGCATAAGGGTGTGATCGAAGAACAAGGCCCACCCACACAAGTATTTGGCGCACCGAAAAGTGAGCGCTGCAAGCAATTCGTGTCCAGTATTCATTAGGGAAGCTGGAGGCGATAAAGAACCATACCGGGGGAGGTAGGTTCGTTATAAATGTAACGACTAAGGGAGAACGAAAATGATTATTTCTAAAAGACTTTTATTAGCGGCAGTTGCAGCAGCTTCATTGTTTACTGCGTCACCTGCATTTGCAGATTTGAAAATGGGTGTTGCTGCTGAAGTTTACGCGCCATTCACATCTCTTGATGCGTCAGGCAAATGGGTTGGCTGGGAAGTGGACTTCATGGAAGCCGTTTGCGCCGAAGTTGGCGAAAAATGCACCATTGAACCCGTGGCATGGGACGGCATCATTCCAGCCCTTCAGGCTAAAAAGTTTGATGCCATCATGTCGTCAATGTCGATCACACCAGAACGCGCCAAGACCATCAGCTTCTCAGATATGTATTACAACTCAGCTGCTGTAATCATCGGACCTAAAGGCGATGATAAAGATTTTTCTCCTGAACATCTTTCTGGAAAAAATGTCGGCGTGCAAGTTTCGACAACTCATGCTGCATATTTGGCAAAATACTATGCGCCTAAGGGATCAGTTGTAAAAACCTATGCCACGCAAGACGAAGCAAACGCCGATCTTGCTGCAGGTCGTTTGGATTATGTGATGGCTGATGGTGTTGCACTTGATGCATTCTTGACGTCTGAGCAAGGTGGATGTTGCGAACAAAAAGGTGCCGTTCCGATTGACGTTGAAATTTTAGGCCCAGGTGTTGGCTTTGGTATTCGTCAAGAAGACACAGCGTTGCTTGCCAAAATGAATGGCGGCATAAAAGCCCTCGCAGCAAAAGGCATTTTTGACAAAATTACTGCAGCTTGGAAGCTTGAAGGTAAAATTGTAACAGGCGGAAAGCCATAAAGAATTAAATGCGGGCCGCAGTGATGCGGCCCCATTTTTTGAGGCGGTGAATTTGATTTTAGCTGCAGCCATTGCGCGAACTTGGGCAGAGTTTTTCCACGATAAAGCTGCACTGCTGGCCTTTGGTGACACAGGCTATGGCGACGAGCTTTTGTGGGGTGCTGTTCGTTCCGTCGAAATTGCATTTTTCGCTTATGCGCTCGGTTTGGCTTTGGGGCTCGCTGGGGCCATGGGCAAGCTTTCGGGTGGACCAATTTTAAAAGCCATCCTAGAAGGTTACACCACTTTGGTGCGGGCAGTGCCGGAACTGGTTCTGATCCTCTTGCTTTACTATGCGGGCACCGACGGACTTAATAAGATTTTAGAAACAGTTGGCATTGGACGTATCGAAATAAACGGACTCGTAGCTGCTGTGTTTGTCTTAGGCTTTGTGCAAGGGGCCTATCACACTGAAGTTTTACGTGCCGCCATTCAGGCTGTGCCGCTGGGGCAATCAGAAGCAGGCAAAGCTTACGGCATGTCACCGTTCAAACAATTTACACGTATCACGCTTCCCGCCATGTTGCCCAACGCCATTCCTGGTCTTGCTAATCTTTGGCTGAACGTGACGAAGGACTCAGCTTTAATTTCAGTTGTTGGGTTCACTGAACTTGCTTTGGCGACGCGGCAGGCGGCGAGCGTAAGCAAGCAATATCTGTTGCTTTATCTGGTTGCGCAGGCGCTTTATTTGACGATTTCTCTGTCATCTACACTTCTTTTTTCATGGTTGGAGCGTTACGTTCGACGCGGCCAGCCTAAATTGGCGTGAGGTTGTGATGCGTTGGGATTGGCTGCCACAGTATTTTCCGGTTTTAGTTCACGGGCTTTACATCACGCTTTTCATTCTGATTTTTTCAGTCGTCGTTGGTTTCGCTTTGGCAGTGCCGATTGGCTTGGTGCAGGTCACTGGACGGGCGCCGGCACGCATGGCAGCGGGTGCATTTTGTAGTTACATTCGGGGAACGCCGCTGCTGACGCAAATATGGCTGCTGTATTATGGTATTGGCTCAATCTTCCCGCTCATTCCAGGATTTCGCGAGAATTTTATGTGGCTGGTGCGGCTGGATGCATTTTACTATGCGTTGCTGGCTTTCACTTTAAGCTTTGCTGGCTATGAAGCTGAAATTATGCGCGGAGCATTTCTAAGTGTGCCTCGCGGTGAATTGGAAGCGGCGCGAGCATTTGGCATGAGCCCTTGGAAACTCACGTCACGCGTTTGGTTTCCCCGTGCAGTGTTTCAAGTTTTGCCAACTTTAACTGGCGAAGTGATTGGGCAATTGAAATCGACTCCGCTGGTTTTTACGATCCCAGTACTGGATTTAATGGCCGGCGTCTCGAAGGTTCGACAAGATACTTTCCTCACCTATGAACCCCTGATTTTCCTCGCAATTATTTACATGATCCTCACTTACATTATTACGCGAGCTTTTGGATATCTGGAAAAACTGATACCTCAGAGGCGATGATGTTAGATCGCATAAAGAGTTTTGCAGGTGAATTTGTGGCGTTGCGCCGCGATTTGCACATGCACCCAGAATTAGCTTTTCAAGAAATTCGTACTGCGCAAATTGTGGCCCAACAGCTCACGAGATTTGGGTTTACGGTCACCACTGGTGTGGCGGGAACGGGCGTCGTTGGCACGATAAGCAGCGGCAGCAGCCGAAAATCACTCGCCATCCGCGCTGATATGGATGCATTGCCCATTCTGGAAACCACGCAACTGTCCTATGCTTCGCGCAGTTCTGGCAAGATGCACGCCTGCGGCCATGATGGTCACACGACTATGCTTCTGGCACTGGCGCGCTATTTGGGCGAAACGCGCCATTTCGACGGCACGGTACATCTGATATTTCAGCCAGCTGAGGAAGATATCAGTGGCGCCAAACGTATGGTGGAGGATGGGCTGTTGAAGCGTCTTGCACCTGATGCCATTTTCGCACTTCACAATATTCCCGGCGAAGTGCTTGGCCGCATCAAGGTGCGCAATGGCGCGGTTACGGCCTGCGTTGATATTGTTGATGTGGTGATCCGCGGCGTGGGCGGCCATGGTGCAATCCCTCACAAAGCTGCCGATCCAATTGTTGCCGCTTCCAGTGCGGTTATGGCTTTGCAAACGGCCGTGTCGCGCAATGCTGATCCGCTGGACCCGTGTGTGGTCACAGTGGGGGCCTTTCATGGCGGCACATCAGCCACGATTATTCCCGAAACCGTGGCGCTGAAAATCGGCATACGCACGTGTTCGCAGACGATGCAAAAAATGATGTCAGAGCGTGTGCCGGCTTTGTTGCGCAATCAGGCTGCAAGTTTTGGCTGTGAAGCAGAGGTCAATTACGGCGAGGGGCTGTCTTATCCGGCTTGCATCAATAACGCGGAAGCTGCCGATTTGGTTCGTAAAGCCGCATATGCAATCGGGCAAGACTTGGCTGCAACAGAAATGCCGGGCCCTTATATGTTTTCGGAAGATTTTTCGTTCATGCTTGATGAAGTGCCGGGCTGTTATTTCGGTTTAGGGAACGGTAACAGCAAAAGCCTGCATGATTCAGGGTATGATTTTAATGACGAGTTGCTGGTGAGCGGCCCACATTTCTGGGCAGCACTAGTTGAGAGCGCGTTGCCTGTTTAGTTAATTTGATTTTTGAGACCTATCTTGCCAAAGTTTGCCAATGTTAGCGGTTTGTGCTAGTCTGAAAACATGAGCACAAGCACCATGAATATATCACTTCCCGAAGCCCTCAAAAGCTTTGTCAAGGAACGCACTAAGAAAGCAAATTACTCGAATCCGAGCGATTATGTACGTTCGCTTATTCGCGAGGATCAGCGACGTTTGGCGGCAACAAATCTGCTTGATAATATGGTGGCAAAACATCTTGCTGCCAACCCCGCGACGCCCGCAGCTAAACTTGAAAAATTGCGTGTCGAATTCTGGGCACGATGGACGGAACTCAAATCTGATATTGATGTGGGTCTTGCTTCGCTCGATCATGGTCGTGGCAAGGTATTGGATGCAGACATGCTGGCCAATATCAAAAGTCGGGGCCGTGATCGTTTGACTAAAGCTAAGGCCATATGACACCTGTTCGCATTTCGGCTGATGCGGAAAATGATTTGGATGCGATCTGGTTATACATTGCCAACGATAGCCCACTGAACGCTGACTGATTTTTGAATCGGCTGGTTGCTGCCGTTGCAACAACACTTTCAATCACTCCCGTTGCAGTGAGGCCACACTGTTGCTAGCTTGGTTAAATGCTGGGATGGTTTAAGAAACAGAAGCCGCAAAAGCTTCCACCGGAATCGGAGGCGTTCTCCGAAAAATTCTTCGGCCCGCTGGCCCAAGCCGTCGCCATTGCTAAAAGCGTTCATGAGTATGTTGATGCTGTCCAAGCCAAAGAGCTCGAGTACCCAGCGCACCGCCGCAAAGATGCAAGCGTTCTTGAGTTGTGGACGCATATTCGCCTGGAGGCCTGGCACAAGATATTCAATTTTGGAAAGTCCGACCTGATGTTACTGGCCGATACGCGGCAGCAGCTAACACTGTTGAACTGCTTCCTCGATGAACGTCCGCACTTAGAAATGCCGCAACCGCGTGGCGAACCAATAGCTGATACACTCCAAGCTGTCTGGGAGGTATATATTTACATCAGTACAGTGGGCACCGAGTTGTCGGATAAGGCTACAGACAAATATGTGCTCAAGTCTTGCGGACGAGACATTCTTTCCGACTTCACCGAGAAGTCCACGACGCTGCGTACGCAATGGCAAGCGTTTGATCGTGCGATGAAAAATAATTATGAAGTACGCCCTAAAATGCCCGATACCATAATAGCCATCTTCTGGGCAGACATCACGGCCAAGACCAAATCCATGGCAATTTCGAAAGTATTCGGCCCGATGCCAGAGAGCAACATTCAATATATGTTGAAGCTGCTTACCGAGAAGGCCTCCGAAAAGGAAGTTGCAGAGATGCGCACCTATATGGAACGAGTGCGGGCCGCCAAAGAGCCGGAAGATATTCGCGCTTCATAGCCAACCGTCTTAGCCCCGTCTTTTCACCCAAGCGCAAAAACTGCAACAGCCGCCGCCGTTCTGTTAAGTATCCATGGTAAATTGAGAATATTGGTGAGCCCAGCGGGATTCGAACCCACGACCCTCTGATTAAAAGTCAGATGCTCTACCGCTGAGCTATGGGCCCCCATGTCACAGAACAACGATTGAGTCCATGAAAGCGGGCGGAACATAGTTGCGGGGGCTTTTAGGGTCAAGGTCTGAAATGCATTTTTATCAATCATTTACCGCGACATAAAATTTGCCATAATTAAGGGACTAATCACTCTTGCCTGCTATTGATATGCAGGGATTCTATAGGGGTTATGATGACAAATCTGGCGATTGTGGTGTTGGCTGCGGGCATGGGCACGCGCATGAAATCGGCGTTGCCGAAGGTGCTGCACAAGGTCGCGGGGCGAACCATGTTGGGCCATGCGCTGTGTGCTGGGGCTGCATTGTCGCCAAAATCGGTGGTGGTGATTCACGGACCGGACATGGATTCGGTGCAAAAAGAAGCAAAGCAACATATTGCCGATTGCAAGTTCGCCAAGCAGACACAGCGGCGAGGGACTGGTCACGCCGTTTCCATGGCTGCTACTGCGCTCAAAGATTTTAAAGGCACGGTTCTGGTGCTCTATGGCGACGTGCCGCTTATTAAAACGGCAAGTTTGAAGCTGCTGCTGTCAAAAATTGATGATAAACATTCGATGGCAGTTTTGGGATTCAAAGCTACCAATCCGTATGGCTATGGCCGACTGCTTACTGATGGGCAAGACATCGTTGCAATTCGCGAAGAACTTGATACTTCAGCTGATGAAAAGCTGATAAGCCTCTGTAATTCTGGGATTATC
>JANOXS010000139.1:0-4867 GCA_031418535.1 Hyphomicrobiales bacterium
TCAACTTGCAATGCCCGCCAAAACGCTTGTTGCTAAATAAAGAGCATGATCAAAGTTCGACTTTAAAAGTCTGTTCTCGCCTCGTCCCGGATTTAATCGGAGACGACACACCAAAATAAATCTTTCGCTTGACTCAGGCGAACATAGATTGAGAGTAAGATCGCCAAATGAATGTTGAGAGATAAAAATGTGATGGACTCCGGCAATTCAGACATGTCAGACCTCCGCAGAGTAATTTTCACACGGGAAGTTATTTATTTTGGATCGGGACAGAAACTCACGAGACCCGTAACTCGAGTGTTGGCAGCTGCCATAGTCCTGAATCCTTTTGCGGGAGCTGGTTATATTGAAGATTTATCCATTCTCTTTGAACTCGGAAGACGCATTGGTGAGAAGCTAATGCCTGATGCAGTTTCTATGCTACCGGGCACCCATCCAACAAGTTATGGCAAGGCAGCTCTTGTCGGAACCGCAGGCGAAATGGAACATGGTGCAGCACTGATCCATCCTTTGCTTGGAAAGCCGATGCGAGCAGCAGTGGGTGGCGGCGAGGCAATCATCTGCTCCAATACAAAAGTTGCCGCCGCTGGAGCGTCAATTGACGTACCGCTTGCCAACAAAGATAATATCTGGGCTTTTGACTATCTTGATACGTTCACTTTCAATATCGCAAATGCCCCTCGTCCCGATGAGATCGTTGTAATATTGGCCGTTGCCGATGGAGGGCGACCAAACGCTCGAGTTGGCAAAGGAAGATTGAGTTAAATCCTGTTGGTAACAAAATGTGCTGCCGTGACAGTGACTTTATTTTAAACGAGAGCTAGCGTGAGCTGCAATCATGTGAGCTCAAGTCGACGACCCAGTGGAGTTAAGTAGGAAGCGCACCCTACTTCCCGGCTGTTAATTTTTCCAGCCAACTTGAAATCCCTTTCGCCATCTCCTCCCAACCGGGAGCTGAAATCAGCCAATGGCTGCGACCGGGAAATTCCAGTTTAGCAACTGGGCGCGGCGATTTTTGATGGCGTTTGAACATGGCGTTCACCATGGAGGGCGTGCTGGTGCGATCATTCCCACCCGCAATCAACAGCAAGGCTGCGCGCTTTGGGTTGGCGAAATTAAGCCCTACGCCAAAACCAATAGCGGCTTGAAAATAAATGCGGCCAGGGGCTTTGATAATTTGGCTATCATAAGCCTTTCGCATCTCCTCTGGTGTGAGGCCATTGGCGAAAGTTTCACTGAAGCCTTCGAACGACATAGTATGTAGCTTGCTCCAGCCCCGCCACGACAAAAGCACTGGAGCGGCAGATTTAATCGCCGTCCAACTCGGAATTACGCCGCGTGGTGGGCCTGCATCAATCGCCACACCTGCTGCGCCTAAATTCCGATCCAACAGGAGTTGTACAATCAATCCGCCAAATGAATGACCGATCATAATCGGCGGCTCGGCCATGGCTTGAATTTTAGCGGCATAGTGGTCGACTAACATTTTGACAGTGACATTAGCAAAAGCGGGATCAATGCGCTTTTTTAGGTCAGCGATCGGGTGGTCCAGATATGGCCAAGCTGGAGCCACACAGGTGTAACCCTGAGTTTCAAAATAACCTTTGAGCGATTGCCAACATGCTGGAGTGACCCACGCGCCGTGAACAAACATAATCGTTTTTGACATTTCTGTTTCCTTTGGTGATTTTGATATTGCCATGTGGCCCACTGTATTTAAAGTCAGCTCAGTTCTAATATTTGTGCTGAGAATCCCAAACTATGACGAAAAAGTCATCGACATCAGATCATGCGTTGAATCAGGATGCGTTTTCGAAAGTGCTGGACATGCTTCGTTTGCGCGGCACATCCGTTGCCACGGGGGCCGTCTCAGTCAATGGTCATTTGGATTACGCGCAGAGAAACCCCTGCATATACGTTATTCAAGCGGGGGTCTTGAGTCTGGTCGAGTCGGATTCCGGAGCAAAGTCTGTTGGGCAATCAGGTGATGTGCTGCTCATGCTGCGCGGAGAGGCACACCGATTGGCCAATGTCAGCGATGTGCCCGCTCTATTTATTAGAGGCGAGTTTGATTTTGATAGTATCTTCGCCTCGCGATTTCTTGGAACTCTGCCAACAGTCATTTCGCTGCAACGCGCTGGTCACAAGAGCCATGAGTGGGTTGATGTTTGCTGTGCCTTCATGGCGTTTGAAGCCGCTCACGGATATGCCGGATCAACAGCGATGATTTCGTGTTTGCTGGATTTGCTGTTCATACGCACGCTTCGCAGTTGGGCGACAGAATCCCCTTTGGGCCTAGGCTGGGTTTCAGCTGCGGCGGATCCTCGCATTGGAAAAGTTCTTGCCGCCATCCAGCATGATCCGTCACGGCCATGGCAACTACTGCAATTTGCTACCATGGCCGGCATGTCACGCACAGCCTTTGCCAGCCGCTTTCTCGAAGTAATAGGGCAAAGCCCCATTGCCTACCTCAATCAATGGCGTATTGACCTCGCCGCTGATTTGCTGCGCAGCCAAAATTTTTCAATAAAGCAACTTATTACGAATGTGGGATATAGTTCCGGAGCCGCCTTCGGACGGGCCTTCAAGCTCCGTCATGGGCAGTCTCCCCTGCAATGGCGGCGTTCAACTAAGACTGCGGGGTGACTAAAAATTCGTGCGGCTACTTCACATTCACCCCAGCCGCCCTCTTCACCAGTACCTTAAACGCGGCTTCATCAATTTCATCGCCCTCCCGAATATCAATCGCCCGCCTCGCATTGCCTTCCAAACTTGAATTGAACAGGCCCTTTGGGTCGGCCACTTCTGCGCCATTCATAAAAGTCAGCTTCACCACCGCCTTATATGTCTCCCCAGTGCAAATAATGCCGTCCTTTTCCCACACCGGAACACTGCGCCATTTCCACGTTTCAACCACATCAGGAACAGCTTGTTTGATCAGCGCTCGCACGTGGGCAAGCTTCGCTCCGCGCCAGTCTCCCAACTCTTTAATTCTTGCGTCAATGAGATCAGACGGCGATTGAATTTCCGCCATGTGCGCTCCTCAGCCAAACAAGCATTACGATAAGCGGCAAGCCCCAAGCGATCCAAGCATCCACGGCGTAAAATTCATAAAAATATTTGAACCCCCACACCCACTTCCAGAGGCCCAAATAAACCCGAAAAAAAAGTGCCCCCGAAGTGACAGCCGCCATCATCAACATGCAAGCACGGTGCGCAAACACCCGACCATTGCGGATATGCCAAATCCCAAAACTCAAAAGCACTGTCCACACCAAGCCTTGCGTAGCAAAACCAGCGGCGGAAATTTTGGTAACGGGATAATACACTGCGACTGGAATTGCAGTCGTCCCAGCTACAAAAATATCAACCGCGGCAACCCGCCCAGCAATTTTATGCCATCTGCTGCCGCGCAGATAAAGCGTAAGCGGCACCAGCAATAAAGCCAATCCACCAGTCACCATGTGAACAGGGAAAATAATAGGCATGAGTTCCAGCTTAATGGCCAAAGACTCCGGAAACCCATCATTATCGAAAGATTCAGAAATTCCCCGCAGCGCAACATAGGTGACAAAACCGGCAAGACCCGCTAATATCAACCATCGCCAAAGCGCCACAATTCGCGAGCTAATTCTACTCAATTGGAGGTTCACATGTTCCATCTCAACAACAATATCGCAGTTGCGGCAGCGGGCCTAGCCCTTGCTTTAAGCGCAACCTCCGCAGCAGCCAGCACAGAGCATTTTTATGGGCGTTGGACGGTGAGCGACGAAAAGCCCGCCTATTCAGCCAAGGGCAAATTTTATAAAACGATTGATGTTGCTATGTGTGGAAAAGATTTCTGCGGTGTTGCCGTTGATGACAATAATAAATGCGGGCCCACCCTGTTTCGCTTTTTCACCACCCACGCCACCGATGAAGAATTAACCGGACATGGCCTTTGGGGTGCCGCAAAGAAAAAGTTGATTATGGGTATTGCCACGCCAGCTGATGCTCCCGCCTATATGTATCTGGGCTTGGGCGCCGACGATATGGATTTGGGCGGCCGCGAAGGCAGCGATCCCATTTTTGATGCAAACTATAAAACGAGCGGCACGGTCACCTGCACCGCCAAATAATCCGGCAGCGCATAAATCACGTATCTGTTACAACAAAAGGTACTTATAATTTTGAAAAAGCTACCCATATCTGGGCAAGCGGAGCCGCTTAAAGATGGCTCAGGAGAAGGGGAACTATGGCTAAGTCTATGAATGTGCCTATGATTTCGGATGCTGAAGGCAGCCTCAACAAGTATTTGCAGGAAATCCGCAAATTCCCAATGTTGGCGCCAGACGAAGAATTCATGTTGGGAAAAAGCTGGAAAGAACATGGCGACACCAAAGCCGCTCACAAGCTGATCACCAGCCATCTCCGCCTGGTGGCCAAAATCTCCATGGGATATCGTGGTTACGGTTTGCCCGTGGGAGATGTGATTTCTGAAGGCAATATCGGCCTTATGCAAGCCGTGAAGAAGTTTGAACCCGACAAGGGTTTCAAACTCGCCACCTACGCTATGTGGTGGATCAAGGCGTCAATACAAGAGTTCGTATTGCGCTCATGGTCACTGGTGAAAATGGGCACCACTGCCAATCAGAAGAAGTTGTTCTTCAACCTGCGCAAGGTGAAGGGTCAGATTCAGGCCTTGGAAGAAGGCGATTTGAAGCCGGAACATGTCAAGATGATCGCCACGAAACTCGGCGTGAACGAGGAAGAAGTGATTTCGATGAACCGCCGTTTAGGCGGCGACACATCATTGAACGCAACGCTGCGCGCCGACGGTGACGGTGAAGGTGAGTGGCAAGACTGGCTGGTTGACAGTTCGGACAGC
>JANOXS010000140.1:0-9172 GCA_031418535.1 Hyphomicrobiales bacterium
CCACGTTATCGGCAAAGATATTGTGCGCTTTCACGCCGTCTATTGGCCCGCATTTTTAATGTCGGCCAAACTGCCTTTGCCCAAGCACATTGCGGTTCATGGCTTCTTGTTCAACAAGGGCGAGAAAATGTCAAAGTCCACAGGCAATGTGCTGGCACCTTTTGATTTGGTGCAGCAATATGGCGTGGACGCAGTGCGTTATTTCTTCATGCGCGAAGTGCCATATGGCAATGACGGCAGCTATAGCCATGAGGTGATTGTAGTTCGCATGAATGCTGATCTTTCCAATGATCTCGGAAATTTGGCGCAGCGCTCATTGTCGATGGTCAATAAAAACTGCGAAGCAAAAATTCCGATGTGCGGAACTTTGACCGAAGAGGATCAAGCGTTACTGGCACAGGCCGACGCCATGCTTGAGCAGGCGCGTGGTTTTCACAATGTTTTTGCCATCAGCAAAGCCATGGATGTAATTTGGAAAACGGTGGCTGAAGCCAATCGTTATTTTGCTGGCCAAGCCCCATGGGCTCTAAAGAAAACCGATCCCGCTCGCATGGCAACTGTTTTGTATGTGACAGCCGAAGTTCTGCGCATGATTGGCATTTTGGTGCAGCCCTATATTCCGACGTCGGCCGCAAAGCTCCTCGATCTTCTGGCAATTGCAGGTGATGCACGTTCATTTACGTCGCTCGGCGATCGTTTAACATCTGGCACAAGTTTGCCAACACCAGCACCGATTTTCCCGCGCTATGTGGAGGAGGGCGAAGTCCCTTCTAAAGTCTGATGCAAAAAATCGTCGATAGTCATTGCCACCTTGACTACGAAGGCTTGGCCGAAAATTTGCCCGCCATGTTAAAGCGCTGTGAGGAGGCTGGCGTTGGCCTCATGTTGTCAATCAGCAGCCGCGTTAAATCGTTGCCACGTTTGCTGGAAATTGCTGAAACTTATGAAAACGTGTTTTGCACCGTAGGCACGCATCCGCACAACGCGCATGAAGAACTGGATGTGACTGTTGCCGATTTAGTGTTGGCTTCGCAGCACCCCAAGGTAGTTGGTATTGGCGAAGTTGGACTGGACTATCACTATGATCTCGCCCCGCGCGATGCGCAAATGCAAGGCTTCCGAACCCACATTGCTGCCGCGCGTGAAACAGGCTTGCCGCTCGTTATCCACACGCGCGAAGCTGAAGACGACACGGCCCGCGTCCTGGAAGAAGAAATGGCCAAAGGACCTTTCAAAGCCTTGCTGCATTGCTTCACCTCGAAACAGTGGCTAGCCGAACGGGCCGTAGAGCTTGGACTCACAGTTTCATTTTCAGGAATTCTCACATATAAAAGTGCTGAAGATTTGCGTGTGACTGCCAAAGCCTTACCTCTCGACCGCCTGCTGGTGGAAACTGATGCGCCGTTCTTGGCCCCAACACCTTATCGTGGCAAATCCAATGAACCATCTTATGTCGTAAAAACCTTGGAGCAATTGGCTTCAGTGCGCGGGTTAACGCGAGATGAAATGGCTAAAATAACGTCCGATAATTTTTTCAATCTGTTTTCAAAAGTGCCGCGTCCGGCAGATTTCGCTTGAGTTTGAAACTCACCATATTGGGTTGCGGCTCATCAGCGGGCGTTCCGCGCATTGGCGGCGATTGGGGTGATTGCGATCCGACCAATCCAAAAAATCGGCGGAGGCGCTGCTCAGTGTTACTCGAACAATCGAGTGGCACGGGCACCACGCGCGTGCTTATCGACACGTCGCCCGATATGCGTGAACAAATGTTGGACGCACATGTTTCGTCGCTCGACGGCGTATGGTATACCCACGAACATGCCGACCACACCCACGGCATTGATGAATTGCGCGTGTTCTTTCTCATGCAGAAAAAGCGAATTCCAGTCTGGGCAGACGAAGCCACAGCTGCCATGTTAAAAAATCGGTTTGGCTATTGTTTCAAATCGCCAGCAGGCAGCGATTATCCACCGATCGTTTCACACATGCCCTTGCAAGCTGGGCAAAATGTCGAAACCGTTGGAGCAGGGGGAAGTTTAACCGGCCTGCCCTTTACAGTTCACCACGGCAACATAGATGCATTGGGGTTTCGTGTGGGCAATGTGGCCTACTCTCCAGATGTGAACGGCATCCCAGATGAAAGCCTAGACGCTCTCGCTGGCCTTGATATGTGGATCATCGACGCGCTGCGCCGCAAGCCGCATCCCAGCCATTTCTCACTGCCCGAAACCTTGCACTGGATTGAGCGCATCAAACCCAAACAAGCCATCATCACCAACCTGCATGTTGATCTCGACTACGATACACTGTGCCAAGAATTACCGCCACACGTCAGACCAGCCTTCGATGGCATGGTGGTTCAAATAGCGCAGGTAAACAGCTGATGGGGCTGGATATTCGAGCCGGAGCCAAGGATATTATGGAGACATTTCCAAGAAGAAATATTCCATAATATATATTATGCGAATTGAGGATATACTGTGACGAACCCCGATCCAACGACGATGATGTAGCGCGACTTGCTCGTGGCGAACGTCTGACAGTTTCATGGCAGTCGTTATTTGAGATTATTTTGACCTAATGAAGTGCCTTCCGAACCATTTATTGCTCGGACACTCCACGCCCGCTTTTCGGGAAGCTTCTAGCGCTACTCTGTATAACTCAGAGATTTTCAAGTGTTTACTAACCTTTTGGGCGCACTCTAGAGCCTCTGTGACTTCTGCAGCCAAGGTCTTACGAGACTTTGCTCCTCTATCCGTTGCGAGTGAGGATTGGATGGTTTTCTCCCAATCACTGTGTGGCAGTCTTCGTATTTTTCCCCAGTATCTAAATGCCGACCTTTTGGAACCACATAATTTTAAAACTTCCAGAGAGGTGGCTGCTTCCGTTGGTGATGCACCCCCAAGAATTAAGGCCGACATAACCCACATTCCTTCTAGGTGCCGCTTTACGGTTAGTTCAATGAATGGGGTTGCAATCGCTGAAGAACTTGCAAGCTTAGCGTGAATGCTCAATTTGTCTTCCATAGTCCACCCTCCTGACGGCCTTTTAATACCTCTTCAAACTCTCTTCCAATGAGCCTTAGAAGGCTCGATAGATGGTCGGATTTGACATGTTCCAATGTGGTGGCTGGCGAGGATTGGCCCGCAACCAAGCTATCTAGGGCTTTGAAAGCCATCAAAGCAGATGCCAGCCGCTCGTTGTTGTCTTCGTCGGCATTAAAATATGAGTTCTCGGCCTCAGTAAGCCGCAGTGCTTCTTCTAAAGTCATGGTGGTCTCCACTGGTTTTTGTCATTGATTGGCTTTTTATAAAAGCCGGGTGGTTGACAGAGGCCAGTGAGCCTCCTCCGAGTATTTCCCTAAGGGTATTGTATTCCTCGGAGCACCCGACGAAATGCGATCGCGCAGTAATTTTGATAGTTTGCATTTCGGTGCTTTTCCGTCACTGGTTTCTGTCATCAAAGGCGTTGTCAAACCACCTTCGATAAGAGCTTTGTATGCCTATTCGAATAATCCGTCAACACCCTGCCCTTGCCAAGGTGTTTTAAGCTGATAGCGTAAGGTCTTTTTTGGGGGATTTTAACAATGCGCTTTTATGTTTATTTGGTGTGCACTTTAGCGATGGGTGGTTGTGCCTATGTGCCGCCACCGCCACTTGAAAACACTGTAATTCCAACGCAGCCAACCAAGCCTTATAGCCTCACAGCAGAGAATATTATGGCTGTGAAAACTGCTGTTTCTTCCGTCATGAAAGACCCTTTTTCATCTCAATTTGACAAGCTCAGAGCCTCTCAAATTGGTGGGAAAGTCACTGTTTGTGGGGAGGTAAATAGTAGGAATGGATATGGTGGTTACTCTGGCTTTTCACCATTTATTGTCTTTTTGATTCCGTCGCGCAACGTTGCCGCAATTACTGATCTAGCCCCTAATTTAAGTGATGATTTCATGGGGCGTGAGGCTGATTTAATCGCCCGTGAATGTGCCGCATCCGGCCTTTAATAACAGTCCCGCCGTGGTCCACGGTGGCGGGATGGCCTTTGGCGGCCGACAAATGTCATGAGCAGTTTCGTGCTCGGTTTGGGCTGTTTCAGCAGCCCTGCCCCCGCCTCTTTTAACGGGGGTTAGACGTGGTTTTTAAGATGGTTTTTTCAACCACCGCCAACCTTGGTTTTGCCAAGATCAAATGATCGGTCACAATCACTTGCTCACACAGCAAATTGCCGGAATAACTGGCGGCCTCGGTGATGGCCTTGGCGTGGGCTTTGGGCACTAAAAAGGTGATGGCAACGCGGTCGTAATAGTCGCCAATAGCTTTGACCACTGGACTGATCTCGACCGCCTTGCGCTTGTGTTTTATCATAATCCTGTCCCTTCAATTTTTGGGGGCAAGGCTTTCCAGCCCTCGCCCGCTCCCAGAATGCACGCCATGCCTTCCTTGTTGGTTTTGAGGGCGGTCCATGTGCCTTTTTGCGACACGAATATCTCCAGCACATTTTGCTCGGACGCCTTGCCCGAGATCGCCATGGCCACCGGATGCTCGGCATATTTTTCCGCCAGCACAGCAGCCAATTTATCGTGCTCTGCACAGCTGCGTTCGGCCGCAGCCGGAGTGGCCAGCGCCAACAGGCCAAGCGTTATAAATAAGGGTGTTTTAAGCATCATCAATTCTCCTCAGTTTTCCGTCTCAACGTAAATCGTGCCAATGTCCAAGCCCACGGCCAAGGCAGTTGCATTGTTGGTTTTTGTGGCGACATGACCGAGTAATGTTGTGTTGGCCGGAAAGGCGGTGCCCGCCGTGCCTGCGAGCAAACCTTCAGACACAAAGGCCGTGCCCAAACGTTCAACTCTGTAGTAGATTTGACTAGCCGTTTCGGAGGGAGAGAAAAGTGTCAGCTCATAAGCATCTGCCGAAATGGTGTTTGCAGGGAAGTTCACACCTAAATCAATCGCGGTTTGGGCCGCTGACCCGCCATAGCAAATCTGGAAATTGCTAGAAGATGAAAGTTGGCACAGCCCAACGGCATTTGTGAGTGTGTTTGGCTCAACGTTCGTCGGTGCGCTTGTGGCGTTGCGCAGACCAATAAAAGTGCGTTCGCCGGAAACTGCCGCTGCATCAGATTGTACAAATCGAACACTGTAAAAAAATCCACCAAGTCCCGACGTACCTGTGCCCGTGGTGTATTGCGCCACAGTTGAATATTGTGAGGCAAGGCCTGCCGCCGTGGCTACAGACACATAGCCCAGCCTGCGCAGACGTGTGGCCATTGATGTCGTTGCTACGCTGCGCGTTGTGGCGGTGCCAACAGCGGTCGGCGCTGGCATCCCTAAAACACCCGGCACCGTGGTTGAGTTGCCCGGTGGTTGCCACAAGGCAACTGGATTGCGCCCAATGTGGGCTTGCATCAATTCAGGACTGCGCCCCGCACTGCGCTGGGCCATCGTTGACAACCCAGAAAAGCGCCAATCAAATTCGGTAGCATTATCAGCCGCTGGTGCTGCTGGGACCGTTGTGACGGAAGGTTGTGTAATGTTACCGCTGGCATCCAGTTTTACAACCGAGTCTTTTATCAGCTTGCCTGTCGTGCCATTGTAAAGGGCAATTGCACTATCGGTTGCCGAGGCTGGGCCGACAACATCACCAGAGCCACCCGCAAGGGTGGCGCATTCAAAGGCAGTGTTCCCAGCGTTGCGCCGGACCACCTGTGACGCGGTGCATGACAGGTCATTGGACATGGACGGTGCCAAGCCAAACATGAGAGTACCCGTGCCAACTTCATCGCTGATTACACCCTGCAACTGCGCCGATGTGGTGGCCGCAAATTGCGAAAGCGGATTAGCGGTTAAGGCGTTGCCGCCGCCAGCAAGGGTAGCCCACGAAAGGTTTGCGGCTGCGCCTCCTGATTGAACCACCTGGCCCGTTGTGCCCGTTGGCAAAGCGACCCATGTCGTAGCATTGCGGTAAAGCAAAGCCCCTTGAGTGCTTGAGATTGTATCAAGAATTGAGGTTAGTGTTGCATCCGTGGCATTGGCTGTGCTGCCCGTCACATTGGCCTTAATGGTGTTCGTTGCCATCTGTGCAGCTTTAGCATTGGTAACAGCATTCGCGGCGATGGTCATGGCGAGCGAACCAGCGGTATTCGTCACATCACCAGTATGAGCGGGTTCTTGCGCAGCTTGCAGCACACCTGTTGCTTGTGTCGTGAGTGAAACACTTGAAGCCGTTGCCAGCGTTCCAAGTCCCGAAACGTCCGTATTGGCAATTGCTAAAAGACTTTTGGTTTGCGCCGCCGTCAAAGCGGTTGGCGCAGCTCCAACACCCGTATTGTTGCCGATGATAGAGTTGGCGGCAAGGTTGGCCATTTTTGGTAAAGTCACAGCACTGTTGGCAATGGTAAGAGCTGTGGCCCCCGTCACATCGCCCGTGTGAGTGGCATTGGTCACTTTTGCGGTGTTCGCCGCAACCGCTGCATTGCCCGATACAGCCGTGGCAAAATCGGAAATCGTTGCCGCAAGCTGTGTGCCCGTGTGATTGGTGCGATTAAGCAATGTCGCATCCGTGCTGTTGGCCGTGGCCCCTGTGGCCACGCCAGCAAGCTTGGTAAAATCAGAAGAAGCCATCAAACCTTTGAGCGAGCCTGTGGCTACATCAAGCATGGCAGTGGCTTGGGTGGCTGTGGCATCAATTGGCACAGCAGCACCCGCCGTATTGTTCACCTTGAGGGTATTGGCTGGCATTGTTGCCAATTTGGCATTGGTCACGGCATTGGCAGCAATCGTTGCAACACCTGTTGACGGCACAATCGTCACGTCACCAGATGCCGTGAAGCCTCCAAACGCGCCTGCATTGTTGTATTGGATTTGGCCAGTGGTGCCACCGGGCGAACCACCGCCACCCGCAGGTGTTGCCCATGTGCCATCGCCGCGCCAGAATGTTGTGCCCGATGCGCCCGTACCAGAATTCAAATTGGCCACAGGCAAATTGCCAAGCACCGTTGCGATATTCTGCATCGACGGCGCAGCGCCCGTGTTGCCTGCTACAACTTGGCCTGTTGTGCCCGCCGCAGTGCTATTGATGGCTCCGTTGGGGTCCCAATAAGAAACGCCGTTGGTCGCACCAAATGGACTTGAAGCATTTGGAGTGTAAAAAGTTATTGCAGAGTTTATAAGGTTGGTCTGTGAACCGAAAGCTCCGCTGGTAAAATAAGTATTGGTGCTTCCTATCACTGGATAGCTTGCCGTTGTTTCTGTTATAATGTGATAAGTGCCTGACTGAACCGAAATCCAGTTATGGTCTATTTGGGCATTGGTGGTTGATCCTATGCGAATGGCTTGTGAAACGCCCGTATATTGTGGGCTATGGCTAGGAACAGAAACCGAATTTCCAAAAATACGCGGTGCAATGATGGTGCCCAAATCGCCAGAAATGTCGATGATGGCATTATTTACCTCAACCATATTGCCAGCAAGTTCGAATTCATTGCCTTCAATGGTTGGCATGATGCCATTATGCAGGATAACCATTCCGCCAAGCGTGAACACAACGTTTTTGCGGAAATTAAACCCTGCTGAGCCTGCTGTGAATGATCCTTCAAAGCCCGCCCGCAAGACAGTATTGCCAATGGTGTTGTTTTCAATGACGTTGCCATCACCATAATAATTGGCCTTGATTGAGTCTAAAAATGAACCCGTCACACGGCCATATTGTGAGCCGCCGTTAAGGTTGGTCACTGATGAATTGAAGAAAATTGAATAGCCCGATGCCATTGGTGTAATATTAACATTTTCAACCGCGTAACCGACCAACATGGCCACGTTGCTAGCATCCGTCGTATCAAAGTTAATGGCGTGACGACCGCTTGGAGCCACGAATGTCGGACCAATTCGCATGTTTTTGACACCGACCAAATTCACTTGTGAGGTCGGTGCAAAGCGGATGATATCGCGGGTGCCGGGCATTGTCGCATCAGCTTGGATGTAGGAGCAATCGCCAGCACCTTGGAACACGATTGATTTATTTGTGTTCGCGGCCAATAAGGCCTCAGTGCCCGAACCTAAAACAATATAAGTGCCACAAGGAAAGAAAAGTGTGCCTCCGCTTGGTGTCGCATTGATCGCCGTTTGAATACTGGCTGCTTTATCAGTTGCCGCAAAATCCAGATAGTCAAACACATTGACGAACGCGCTTTTAGATTGATCGTTTGCCCAGCGCCATTTGCTCGCCGTGTAAACCAAGATCACGCGCCGCCCAATAGCAAGCTCGCCCGGTGCCAAGCCAGTGCCATCATTATGGATGATCTGTGTGACGGCCGTGCCGTCAAGTTTGAATGTGTTGGGAATCAGCACACTTGTGTTGGTGTTTGGCACCGTGAACGACACCATCAAGCCTTCGCTTAAGGTTGTGACGGTAGGCGCACTGGTGGCCACATAATCATTGGTGCCAGTGACGGATGAAGGCGAGACAGTGCCACGGCGGTAAAGTTCTGCTTTTTCTAAAACATCATCGTTGCGAATTTCAGTTGCCGACGACCCAAAGGCAGGCGGGCTGCGATCCAGAGTTGCGGCTTGTGCGTGGCTTGCTGCAAGAACAAAAACAACGACGAGAAGATTGCGAAGATATTTTACCATGTGGCACCTGATGATTGAATTCGAATTTCTCCGGTCATAAACCGGACTTGATAGGCGATGCCTGCAATGAGGCAATTGTCAGCGTCGAGGGCTGCACCCAATGGGGTTTTCAGCGGTAGTGCGCCAAAGGCATCATAAGCAATCGTCACAGCACCCGTGCTGTTTAACAAAGGCGTGATCCAGCCATATTGCGGTGTTGCAGACGGTGCCGTGAAGCCGTTTGATGTGGCGGTGATCGCGTTGGCCGTGCCTGCCACAGCCGAAGCCGTGGGGCCAGAGCCCCCCCCGCCACCGCCTGCCACTGTGATGGTAACAGCGCCGCCCACATTGGTGGCCACAATACCGCTGCCAACCAGATTGATCGATGTGGCGGCCGCAACCAGCAAAACACCTTCGTCGTAAATGGCAAGTGACCCGCCAACCGAGCCATCCACCACGCAGACTACGTTTTCCTGATAGATCGCAAGTCGTTCGCCAAATTCGACGGTGTAGGGTGTGCCCTCTTTGACAAAACGCAAGGGCACCGCGGCGATCACTTTATTTGCG
>JANOXS010000141.1:0-35798 GCA_031418535.1 Hyphomicrobiales bacterium
CTCGAAAAGCGGCGAGTCGAGCAGGAATTCCACCGTCAACGGCTCGCCTTTGCCGTTCTTCAACAATGACCTGCCGCCATCCTGGGTGACCGCCCAGCCGGCATCGGCCAACAGTTTCGCGGCCTGACGCAGGTTCTTGCGGCGGTCCTGCGGTGTGATGTTCGCGGGATTGGCGAATTCAGCCGTAAACTCCTGCGGCGGCAATTGCTCTGCTCACAGTAGCAGTGAACTTTGTAGTGGATTGGTTCTTACATAAAACTTCGGGGCTGCGCGATGGCAAGTGATGTAAAACGCGACACTGCACGCATTAAGGGCGATGTGCTGCTTGAAATCAAAGGTCTCAAAATTGATGGCCAGAGCGATGATCAATGGAAGCCCATTATCAAGGGTCTTGATCTCTCGTTAAAGCGCGGTGAAGTGCTGGGCTTGATTGGTGAATCTGGTGCAGGCAAATCAACACTTGGTCTTGCCGGCATGGGCTATGCCAGACCTGGCTGCCGCATTACTGAAGGTTCGATCAATTTTGACGGCATTGATTTGATTAACGCATCAGAAGCAACCCGCCGCGGCCTCTGGGGTTCGCGCATTGCTTATGTAGCACAAAGTGCAGCGGCATCTTTTAATCCGGCCCATCACCTGATTGACCAGACGATTGAAACCGCTGTCAACCACAACATTATGCCGCGCGACAAAGCCGAAGCTGATGCGCGTGATTTATACAAGCGTTTGCAATTACCAAATCCTGATACAATTGGCATTCGCTTCCCGCATCAAGTGTCGGGCGGACAGCTACAACGCGCCATGACCGCCATGGCCATGTCGTGCCGCCCCGATCTGATTATTTTTGACGAACCCACAACGGCTTTGGACGTGACTACGCAAGTGGAAGTGCTAGCCGCGATGCGCGATATTGTGGAACAGTTCAATACGGCGGCGATTTATATCACCCATGATCTCGCAGTGGTCGCCCAAATGGCCCACCGCATTATGGTGCTGCGTTATGGCAACTTGGTGGAAGAAGCGCCAACCCGCACCATGCTGAAACAACCAACCCAAGATTATACAAAATCATTGTGGGCCGTGCGCAAATTAGAAAAGCCGGAATCCGCCAGCGATGATATTGTGTTGAGCGTCAAAGCCGTGGATGCCACTTATGGCGGCGGCACCAGCAAAGTTTTAGACAATGTGACGGTCAAAATTCCCCGTGGCCGCACAGTGGCCGTGGTGGGTGAATCCGGCTCTGGAAAATCCACATTGGCCAGAGCTATTACCGGATTATTGCCACCCTCTAGCGGCGAAATTTTATTCAACGGCAAAGCTTTGCCAGCAGCTCTTGCAAACCGCGAACGCGATACACTGCGCCGCATCCAAATGATTTATCAATCTGCTGACACCGCCTTAAATCCGCGCCAACAGGTGCGCGATATTATTGGTCGGCCGCTTGAATTTTATTTAGGACTCAAAGGCGCAGCGAGAGATCGCAAAGTGGTTGAGCTTCTTGAATCAATTGAACTTGATGAAAGCTATATCGACCGTTTTCCATCAGAAATGTCGGGTGGTCAAAAGCAGCGCATCTCCATAGCACGTGCGCTAGCTGCCGAACCTGAAGTCATCATCTGCGATGAAGTAACCTCAGCACTTGATCAAATTGTGCAAGAAGAAATTCTGTCACTTTTGATGAAGCTGCAAAGAGACACGAATGTGACTTACATCTTCATCACCCATGACATCGCAACAGTGCGAGCAATTGCCGATGAAATCGTGGTGATGCACCGGGGGAAAGTTGTGCAGCAGGGCTTAAAATCTAAAGTGCTCAACCCGCCTTACCCGGCCTACACCGAACTTCTGCTCTCGTCCGTTCCGCAAATGGATCCAGATTGGTTGACCGGGCTTTTGGCCAAGCGCAACGCTACCACTCAGCCGAACTCTTAAGACCACCGAGGAAATCAGCTGCTTGTTTTGAAATGGCTGCCTTTTCAGTGTCGGCAAACTTTCCATAAGTATGGCAGGTCTGACCCATGCGCGGATTTTTCGAAAACCGCAGGTGATGCCGCGCAATAAAATCCCAATAGAGCGAATTAAACGGACACGCATCCTCGCCCGTTCTTTTTTTCACATCATAGTGGCAACCTTTGCAGTAATCCGACATTTTGTTGATGTAGTTGCCCGACGCGGCATAGGGCTTGGAACCAAGCAGCCCGCCATCGGCATGAAGCGCCATGCCAATGGTGTTGGGCAGTTCCACCCACTCAAAAGCATCGGCATAGACCGCCAAATACCATTCATGCACCTGTGCCGGATCTAGCCCAGCGAGCAAAGCGAAGTTGCCGGTGATCATCAAACGCTGAATGTGGTGGGCATAGGCTTCTTGTTTGGTTTGCTTCACAACTTGCGCAATGCAATTCAATTTAGTGTCGCCAGTCCAATAAAAATCAGGCAGCGACTTCGTGGCATTGAGCGCATTTGAAGCCGCATAATCCGGCATCTTCAACCAATAAATCCCGCGAATATATTCGCGCCAGCCGATGATTTGGCGAATGAACCCTTCAGCTGCGGCCAGTGGCACTTTGCCTGCCAAGTATCGCTGTTCCACTTTGCGGCACACATCTAAGGGATCAAGCAATCCGATATTAATGTAAGGAGACAGCACGGCATGATGCAAAAAATATTGCCCTTCCAGCATGGCATCTTGGGTCTCACCAAACTTCGGCAAACAATTATCCAGAAAATGTGTGAGCGCAATGTGTGCATCTTCCGCGGTCACTGCAAACCAGAAGGGCAGAAGATCACCAAAGTTTTTTGCGAAACGCTTTTCAACAAGTTCAATCACTTCCAGTGTGATCGCATCCGGCGCAAATTGCGGCGGCTGCTTCATAAACAAATCATTCTTGGCTGGTTTGCGATTTTCGGAATCAAAATTCCAGCGGCCGCCAACTGGCTCATCCCCCTCCATCAGCAGCTTTGTTTGCCGCCGCATGTCGCGGTAAAAAAATTCCATGCGCAATTCTTTGCGGCCCGTGGCCCAAGACCGAAAAGCCGCATGAGAACTGATGAAGCGCGTATCTTCCAAACTGCGAATATGAGAAAGCGCCTCGCGCAATCGCCACTCGCCAGCCTCGGTCATCACGACATCAGCAATGCCGTGCCGCAAACACGCACGCTTGACTTCATCCGGCAGTGATTGGGTGTTGCCCACATCCTCAAGCTTAATGTAATCGACCGTCCACCCAAGATTGCGCAAACGTTCTGCGAAATGCCGCATCGCCGAAAACACCAGAACAAATTTCTTTTTGTGGTGTTTTGCATAGGTGGCTTCCGCCATCACCTCAGCCATCAAAACAATGTCTCGAGTTTTATCGGCTTGCAGGAGCGACGACAAATTCAACGATAATTGATCGCCGAGAATGAGGATGAGTGATTGATCTGGATTTGTCATAAAGCGTATACGGTAGGGATTACAAAAAGGACGACAGTTTGCAACCAACTCTTTTCTGGTTTCGCCAAGATTTAAGACTGGGCGACAACGCGGCCCTGAGCGCAGCCGCAGCCAAAGGCCCCATCATAGCTCTCTATATTTTAGATGATTTGACACCTAACCATTGGGCATGGGGTGGGGCTTCGCGGTGGTGGCTGCACAAAAGTCTCGAAAATCTATCGCAAAAAATTCCGATGATTTTTCGCCTCGGTAAGGCTGACGATGTGCTGGCGGACGTGCTCGTAGAAACGGGTGCCACGTCACTGCATTTTATGCGGGATTATGCCCCGTGGTCTGGTGCACTTGAAAGTCGCATCAAACAAAACTGTGAAAAAGCTGGCGTGGATTGCCATCGCTATGGTGGTTTTCTGTTGCACGAGCCTGAGAGCATTCGCAATGGATCCGGTGAGCCCTATAAAGTTTACACACCTTATTCGCGCGCCTGTTTTGCCAAGGGCGAACCACGGGCGTTAAAGCCAGTGCCAAAATTTGAGAGCTATAAAGGCGAAGTTAAAACCGATAATCTGAATGACTGGAATTTGCTGCCCACCAAGCCAGATTGGGCGGGTGGCCTGAGCGAGTCTTGCCAACCCAGCGAAGAACAAGCTCTTGAACTTCTGTATAATTTTTTTGACGAAGGCCTGACGGACTATGCCGAGGGTCGCGACCGCACCGACAAACCCTTTACGTCAAGATTGTCTCCCTATTTGCATTGGGGTCAAATATCGCCCTACCAAGTTTGGCACGCGACGCGCAGTGTTATGGCCAAGGCAGGCGGAGCTTTAGACAGCAGTGGCGAGAAATTCTTGAAAGAAGTTTTGTGGCGCGAATTCTCTTATCATCTGCTGCATCATTTCCCGCATTTTCCGGATCATCCGTTTAAACCCGAATATGCCGATTTCCCATGGTTCGATGATCCGAATGCACTCAAGCTTTGGCAGAAGGGCCAAACGGGTTATCCCATAGTTGACGCTGGAATGCGCGAGCTTTGGCACACCGGCATCATGCATAACCGCGTGCGCATGGTTGTGGCCTCATTCCTCATCAAGGATTTGCTCATTCCGTGGCAAGAGGGTGAGCGCTGGTTTTGGGACACACTGGTGGATGCCGATATCGGTGCAAACTCCGCCAGTTGGCAATGGGTGGCCGGCTGTGGTGCTGATGCCTCGCCCTATTACCGCGTGTTCAATCCGGTATTACAAGGCGAGAAGTTTGATCCCGATGGTGCGTATGTCAAAAAATGGGTGCCGGAACTTAAGCATGTTCCGAAGGATTATATCCATTCCCCTTGGGAAATGCCGAACCCACCAAAAAATTATCCAAAGCGCATGGTTGACCATGGGTTTGCCAGAGACCGTGCTTTAGAGGCGTTCAAGAAGATCAAGAAAGCTTAGCCCTTCGGCGGGTCTTGCAACTCTGCCCAGGTGTTTGGTTGGGCCAGCATCTGCTGCAAGTAAGCAAGATTTGCTTCCACTTGATCTGGCGGCAAATCTTCTGATGCAATTTTGCGCGCCTCTTCAAAGCGGCCTTGCAAACCCACAACCAAGGCCAGATTTTGCCGAATGCGCGGCTGCAAATCGACACCCGGTTGAGCAACCGCTGAACGCAGAATTTTTTCGGCTTGCGGCAATTGCCCCTGCAAAACATAAGACATCGCCATATTGTTTTCGACGGTCAGTTCACCGGGCTTTAAATCGAGAGCAGATTTATAAGACGCTCGTGCCAAATCATAACTGCCTTGTTGATCATAGGCTGAACCCAAGGCTGAAAATGTTTTCCAATCGGCGCCGGGTGCTTTGGTGGCGCGGTCTAAAATCAGAATGGCCTCGCCAGAACGACCGGCAGCTAAAACTTGTTTGCCAATGCGCGATTGCAAGGCTGCATCTTCAGGGTGAGACGCTGCAACAGTTTTTAGAATTTCAATTTGCTGATCTGTCTGGCCCATTTTGCCAAGATTGGCGGCATAATCTATGCCCACACTTGCGTCGGATTGATTGGAGGCCCACTTTTTTGAAAGGGCTTCCGTGCGCGTGAAAGACCCCACATCCGTAGCTTTAGACAAAGTCGATGTTGTGCCTGTGGCCATCGGGTCGGCTTCCAGCTTGGCTTGGCGCGATTGGCAAGCACCTAGTGCTAAACTAGACGCAAGCAGCAATGTGGGCAAAACGCGTGATATAGCGACTGGCATGAAAACTCCGAGATCAAAAATACTTACAAACACCAATCATGCTGATTTTTCCTCAATAATTGATTAACCATAAGCGCCGGAACCGACTCAAAGGAATTTGTAATGATTGCTGCCGCTCAAATTTTGAAAAACGACGCAAATCCAGTGCCCTTGCGGGTGGTTGCCAAGGCCGATTTGTACAAAACGCTGAAAGCGGCACCAGCACATATTCGAACACTGGCGGCAGCCCAAGGCTTTGAAGCGGCACCTCTGAGTTTACTCATTGTGCCTGATGCGACAGGCCAGACCGAACAAATCTGGGTGGGTGCACCAGCTGCAGGTGCCGATCCCTTCGCGCTCGGCAGCATTTCAGCCAAGCTTCCAGCAGGGCACTATAGTTTCGAAAGCGAACCACAAAATGCTGTCCTTGTTGCTTTGGGTTGGTGTTTGGAACTCTATAAATATGATCCCTTCCGCAAAACCAATCCGCGGCAAGTGACTCTACTGTGCTCCAAATCTGTGCGGGCCGCTGCCATCAGCGCAGCCAATGCCAGCTTTGCGGTGCGAGATTTTATCAACGCACCTGCCAATTTATTTGGCCCTGATGAGCTGGAAGCTGCCGCGCGTAATATCGCCAAAACGCATCACGCAAAATTCAAAGTGACCTCCGGAAAAACGTTGGCAAAGGAATTTCCACTCATTCACATTGTAGGTGCAGCCAGCACCAGATCTCCACGTCTGATTGATTTCACATGGGGCAAAACGACGGCACCCAAGGTGACACTTGTTGGTAAAGGCGTGTGCTTTGATACGGGTGGCCTGGATATCAAGCCATCGTCGGGCATGTTGATTATGAAAAAGGATATGGGCGGGGCCGCCAATATTTTGGGTCTGGCGCAGCTAGTCATGGAAGCCCAACTTAACCTCCGCCTGCGTGTGCTGATCCCGGCTGTTGAGAACGCCATCGCCGGAAATGCGTTTCGACCCGGAGATGTTTTCAAAACCCGCAAAGGCCTCACTGTGGAAATTGGCAACACCGATGCTGAGGGGCGTTTGGTTTTGTGTGAAGCTTTGGCATTGGCCGATGAAGAAGCGCCAGAATTGTTGATCGACATGGCGACATTAACGGGCGCTGCCCGTGTGGCGTTGGGCCCCGACCTTCCGCCTTTTTACACGGATGACCGGAAGCTGGCTCAAGACCTTGCCAAACATGCCGAAGCAGAAAATGATCCGCTGTGGCAATTGCCGCTGTGGGCACCTTATAACGCGATGATCGAAACTCCCATCGCAGATTTAAACAATGCTGGGGCTGGTGGCTTTGCTGGCTCCATCACAGCGGCACTTTTCCTCAAACGCTTTGTCGAAAAAGCCAAAGCTTACGTGCATTTTGATATTTTCGGCTGGACGCCAATTGCCAAGCCCGGTCGCCCCAAAGGCGGTGAAGCCCAAGCCATGCGCGCTGTGTTTGCACTGCTGAAAGAGCGTTACGCAAAATAAACTTGCGCTTACAGAAAATCAGGACAAGAATGAAACGGCTCCGTAACAATATCGGAAACTGAAAATGGCACCTCATCTCAGCACGGCCAATGCACTCTATCTCTGGCACCATGTGGGCTTGGCCCAAGTGCGCGATGAGGAGCCAGATTTATCGGTGCGTCAAATGACCATTTTATTGTCAATTTATTTAGAGCCGCCGCCGCACACTGTGCGCGGTCTTGCTGCAAAACTGCATGTCTCAAAGCCGGTGATCACGAGGGCCTTAGATGCGATGGGGAAATTGGGTTTGGTGACAAGAAGGCGCGACCAAGATGACCTGCGCAACGTGTTGATCCAACGCACAGTGGGAGGTTCGCTTTATTTGGAACGCTTGGCTGATTTAGTTAGCGCAAAATCGAACGAGTTATAGCGATGTTAGATAAAAGATTAAATGCCTTCCGCAATGACTTGGCGGATGTCCGTCTCAAAGGTCAGGTTGAAGCACCCGCATTTCGCAACGGTGTGGTGATGCAAGTGAGTGAACCCATCGCCACACTGCACCGCGCGCCTGCGGAAGATGCTCCGCAAGAAACCCAAGTGCTGATGGGTGAGACTGTGCTGGTGTTTGACATGGCGGGCGGTTGGGCATGGGTGCAGCTGACGCGCGATCACTATGTGGGTTACTTGCGACAAGATTATTTGAGTTCAAAAATTCATGTCGCAACTCACCGCGTGGCAGTGCCGTCGACACTGCTTTACACCAAGCCCAGTATTAAAACTCAGCCCGTTCAGTTTCTGCCGATCAATGCTGAAGTGGCTGTAGTGGCTGTAGTGGCACATGACGGTGACATGATGGAGCTTGCCACCGGAGGCTTTGTTTTTGCTGATCATGTAAAATCGCTTGATACAAAAGGGGACGATTTTGTTGAGGTTGCGCAGCAATTCTTAAACACACCCTATCTCTGGGGTGGCAAATCTTATCATGGCATTGATTGTTCCGGCCTTGTGCAAACTGCGCTTCATGCGTGCGGCATTGCTTGCCCGCGAGATGCTGACATGCAGGAGAACGAATTAGGCAACGCGCTTCAGATCAATGATCTCGATGGCTTGCGCCGGGGTGACCTCATTTTCTGGGCAGGCCATGTGGGCATCATGCAAGATGCAACCACATTGCTACATGCCAGCGGCCATCAGATGATGGTGGTGAGTGAGCCACTTTCCGTTGCCAATGAAAGAACAAAGTCCAAAGGCAAACAGATTACACGGATCAAACGGCTGGCTTAAGCCTCTGCCGGAATCCGTCTTTCATATTGCTCTTTATAAGCGCGCCAAAAATCCCAAAAATTTTCAATCTTGTCGCCAGAAACGCGCGCGGCCAATACATCAAGATGTGAATGCCATCCCGTGCTCACCCCCACCATCATGCCGCGGCTTGGCAAGTTACGATGCGTCAAGGTGAGGAGAACTTTAGTGCCGACGGATTTCAATTCAAAGTTCACCTCGCTGTCGCTCCAAAACATGAACCCCAACTTATACGGCGGCTCACAAACTGTAATGCGCGAAGGCAGGTGAGATTGAGCCGACATGGATTCCGGTCGCGTGCCCGGCGGTGTGGTGGTCTCATCGTGGTGCCACACCAAATCGCAAGTTGCACCCACTTTCAAATCCATATCGCCCGAAGCAAGCCATTGGCGGCGGAGATCGCTTTTGGTCAGATAGTCCCAAATGCGCTCAATAGGGCCGGGCAGCATCCGCTGCATTTCAATCACGCGTGGCGCAATGACATGGCCGAAATTCTCTTCCTGAGTGAGGCTCATTTCTTCTCTCCTGATTTTGATGTGTCTTCGCTCTTGAGCAGCGCTTCGAGCGCGTCCAAACGGTTGGTCCAGAAAATTTCATAGAAAGCCAGCCATTCATGTGCAGTGGCCAAAGGCCCCGGCGCAAGCGAGCACACATGGGTGCGACCGCGCACGTCCCGATTCACCAGCCCCGCCGCTTCCAGCGCTTTAATGTGCTTGGAAGCCGCCGCCAACGACATGGCATAAGGTTCGGCCAATTGTGAAACTGTGCGCTCGCCCGAAGCCAGCTGTGCCAGCATCTGCCGCCTTGTGGCGTCGCCGAGAGCATGGAATACTGTATCGAGTTGTGATGTCTGATATTCAACCATGAAGTTGAATGTATAGGCATTCGATTTATTTGTCAACCATTTGGTTGAATGTTATTCGACTTGCCTTTGCCAATTTGAAAAGGAGCCTGCCATGCCTAAAGCAACGATCTGTCTCTGGTACGATAAAGAGGCTGAAGCCGCAGCGCATTTTTATAGCAAGACATTTCCTGACAGCGCCGTGGGAGCAATTCATTTTGCCCCAAATGATTTTCCAAGCGGTGTAAAGGGCGATGCGCTGGTTGTCGAATTTACAGTGCTGGGCATTCCCTGCATCGGCTTAAATGGCGGCCCCTTCATTAAACCCAATGAAGGTTTCTCATTCCAAGTCTCAACGCAGGATCAAGCAGAAACCGACCGCTATTGGAACGCGATAGTGGTCAATGGTGGAGAGGAAAGTCAGTGTGGCTGGTGCAAAGACAAATGGGGCATCTCCTGGCAAATCACCCCACAAGTGCTGACCGACGCCATAGCCGCCGGAGGCCCCAAAGCCAAACGCGCCTTTGATGCCATGATGAATATGCAAAAGATTGATGTGGCGAAGATTGAGAGGGCGATTATGGGAAGCTGATCAGCACAAAAAATTGACAAAATGGTTAGTTTGTGCAAGTGTCCAAGTCCCTTCGACAATATATATGTAGTCGACTAAATGCGGATAGTAGCGATGTTGAACGCCTCTCTGCAAAGTGCCCGTCTCAGCACAATCGCGAAAGCGCAAGGCTTTCGTTTCCCCATCTTATGTGCTGTCCTGATCTTGCTTGGCATGTTCTTGATTCTGCTCAGCCCGTCAACGGCTCAGGAAGTTGCAAAGCCATTCTGGTCGGATTTCCAACTTCACAGCATCAAGTCAATGTCGCTTGCGGAGCTGCCGCCTCTGCCGCCCGACAGGTCGAACCGAGTGGCCGACGATCCGCGTGCCGCAGCATTGGGCAAAGCGCTTTTCTTCGACTCTCGTTTTAGCGCCAACGGCGCAGTGTCGTGTTCCTCTTGCCACAAGACTGAGCGCCAGTTTCAAGATGATCTTCGCGTGGGCCATGGCATGGCCGACGTCACGCGCCGCACAATGCCACTTGCGGGATCTGCCTATCAACCCTACTTTTTCTGGGATGGCCGCAAAGACAGCCAGTGGTCGCAAGCCCTCGGCCCGTTGGAAAGTCCAGCTGAACACGGGGCCGACCGAACCATGATAGCGCAACTGATTGCCGCAAATTATCGCAGCGACTACGAGGCTGTGTTCGGCAAACTTGCCGATCTGGGCCATCTGCCCGCGCATGCAGCTCCTGCAGGTTCATCTGAGGTGGTCGCCGCTTGGGCCACACTGACGGTCGAACAGCAACACGATATCAATCTGACTTTTGCCAATATGGGCAAGGCAGTAGAAGCGTTTGAGCGCACAATCCCGGTGCCTGCGACAAGGTTTGATGCTTATGCGGCAGCCCTTGCGGTTAAGGATGAGGCTTTGGCCAACAAGTTATTCACAGAGGCTGAACGCAACGGGCTCAAACTTTTTATTGATCAGGGCAATTGCTTCAGCTGTCACGGCGACCCCCAATTCACTGACATGAGCTTCCACAATCTTGGCCTGCCGGGCACCAGCGCTAGCACTGACATCGGACGCAGCACTGCCGTTTACACGTTGAAGAACGACCCATTCAACTGCCTTGGTGAATTCAGCGACGCCAAGGGACCGCCCGCTTGCCAAGCCGTGAGGTATATGCATTTAGACAAGCCAGACCAAGTGGGAGCCTTCAAGTCGCCTTCGTTGCGTGGTGTAGCTCAACGTCCGCCATACATGCACAACGGCCAGTTCGCGACAATGCACGACGTGCTGGTGCATTACAACAATGCGCCGAAGGCCCCTTTTGGTACAAGTGAGTTGCTCCATCCTCGCAAACTTACGCCCCAGCAACTTGATGAACTGGAAGCTTTCATTCAAACCTTAAATGTCAGTGACGGGTCAGGCGAATAAAGCTTGTCGGTGACGCACCAGTTAAGCGCATAGCAAGAAACCTCATCCGGCCCGTTGGGCCACCTTTTCCTTTGGAGAAGGTGGCGCGAAGCGACGGATGAGGTCACTAGTCACAAACTCAAACTTAAATAAGTGCACTGTCACCGAATTTAGTTGCACGGAATTTGGTCTGTCACCGAATTTTTAATTTTTAAACATGTCACCGAATTTTTAAACATGTCACCGAATTTTTAAACAAATTACGGCCATCCTGCGGGCCGGAACTTGCTTTTGTGGTCTTGGCAACGGCTCGCAACATTTTCATTAATCAACTATCGCCTTTCAGCAATCTTATAAACTTCGTTGCGCTCGCGCTTGCCAACGGCAACAACGAGCACAATCAACTCGCGGTCTTTGACCTGATAGACCAAGCGATAGCCAGCACTTTTGAGTTTGATTTTATAACGCTCCTTAGACCCATGCAGGCGGGCCGAAGCTATTTTTGGGTTTTGCAACCGCTCAGCAAGTTTAGATTTGAATTGCTCACGCGTAACGCTGTCGAGCTTGCGCCACTCTTTCAGAGCGTCGTCGAGAAACGCAAGTTCATAGATCATTCAAGGAGACCTTGTGAATCTTCTGCCCTTCGCGTCGATCAGCAATGGCATTCAATTCCAAATCTTCCAAGCGCTCCAACATTGCTTCATAAGTTTTAGTTGGCACACAATAGAATGCGGGTTCATTGCGGTTGAGAATAGCCACTGGGAAGCCTTCGCCAGCAGCAACGGTTCCCATCGGATTTTTTTTCAACTCGGTTACGCTGGCCGTGGTTGCAGCATGGATTTGGTGGGTCATTTTTGAATGTCCTTGTTAGCACTCTAAGTAGCACTACAATAAGCACTTTTCAAGAGTCTTCACCCCCCCTCCATCAACCCCACAAACCGCGTAAACAAATAATGGCTATCCTGCGGGCCGGGGCTTGCCTCTGGGTGATGCTGCACGCTGAACACGGGTTTGCCTTCCAGTGCAATCCCGCAGTTAGACCCATCAAACAGGCTCACATGGGTTTCAACAACGCCTGCCGGAAGCGAAGCGCGGTCCACGGCGAAACCGTGGTTCATGGACACAATTTCCACTTTGTTCGTTGTGTAGTCTTTCACCGGATGATTGGCACCATGATGGCCTTGGTGCATCTTCATCGTCTTGGCTCCCAGCGCCAGTGCCAACATTTGATGGCCCAAGCAAATGCCAAAAATAGGTTTGCCGGAATCCACAAGCTTGCGAATTTCAGGAACAGCGTAGTCGCCCGTGGCCGCAGGGTCGCCCGGGCCGTTCGATAAGAATATGCCATCAGGCTTCATCGCCAAAATATCGCTAGCTTTGGCATTGGCTTGAACTACCGTCACATTGCAGCCCGCACTCACCAAGCAGCGCAGAATGTTGCGCTTCATGCCATAGTCGATGGCAACAACATTGAAGCGGCCTTCGCCTGCTTCATAACCCGTTTTCCAGTCCCACAATTTCTCATCCCAATTCATGCGCTGGGTGAGCGATACATCCTTGGCAAGGTCCAAGCCTTCAAGCCCGCTCCAAGCTTTGGCCATGGCGACAAGCTTCTTAATATCAAACTTGCCCTTGGAATTATGGGCGATCACGCCATTGGGCATCCCTTTTTCGCGGATCAAATTGGTCAGCTCGCGCGTGTCCACACCGGAGAGGCCGATGATGCCGCGGGTCTTCAGCCATTTGTCAAAATGCTGCGTGGAGCGATAATTTGCAGGATCAGTGACCGGGGCTTTAACGATGCAGCCCTTCACGGCCGCACTGGCGGCCAAATTTGTAGTTTCACCATCATCAATGTTGGTGCCCACATTGCCCACGTGCGGGAATGTGAAAGTAACAATTTGCCCCGCATATGAGGGATCAGTCAGAACTTCCTGGTAACCCGTCATGGCGGTGTTGAAACACACTTCACCAACAGCTTCGCCCTCAGCGCCAAACCCTTGACCCTCAATCACCGTGCCATCAGCCAGAACCAAAACAGCTGTCACTTTGGTCTGTTCCCAATCGCTGAAATGGACGCGTGGCTTTGCTTTGGCCTTGGTGGTGGCTGTCATAACTTTAAGTCTCCGGGATTTGCGTCTCGTTAAGGGTTGCAACAGCCTGCGTCAAGGTTGCAGCCTTACCAATTTTAGCCTATTGCACCGCTTTTTAGATTGAGGACGAAACCATGAGTCTGCGCGAACAAATTACGGCTGACATGAAAGAGGCCATGAAAGCAGGCGAGAAGCGTCGCACAGCAACACTTCGTCTGATCAACGCGGCCATTAAAGACAAAGACATTAACAGCCGCACCGATGGCCATGATTCCACGCTAACCACTGATGCTGGCATTATGGATCTGTTGATCAAAATGGTAAAACAGCGCCAAGACTCGATTGCCGCATTTGATGCCGGTGGCAGAGCAGAGCTCGCGCAAACTGAGCGCGATGAAATGGCCATCATCCAATCCTACATGCCGAAGCAATTGAGCGACGATGAAACAAAGTCAGCAGTTGCAGGTGTGATCGCAGCCGTGAGTGCAACAAGTGTGAAAGACATGGGCAAGGTGATGGCCGAGCTCAAAACCAAATATGCAGGCCAAATGGACATGGCCAAAGTGGGCGCAATTGTGAAGACTTTGTTGGGCTAATTCTCGCGACGGATTTTCTTCAGTTCGAGTTTTCATGCTGGCATGGACTCTGTTCTATTTTCAATCTTCATGAAAACTGATTCGATTTTTTGAGTGTTGAATGTGAGCAATACATTGTAATTTTTAGATACCTGTGACGGGGCTGACAGCTCACTGACAATTGGCCATTTGTCGCAAAATGGCCACAAAATAACCTAGCCAAAACCCTTTTGTCGCTGCCTTGTCGCCGTGATTACAGGTCACTTTCACACTCAGATCCTGCGGGGGATCGGGCAGGCGGAACGGCTTCCTTAAGCGGGGCGTATAAAGATTCTCCTTTCCATTCCCTCGCATGAAGCGAGACGATCCGTATGAGCTCCTGTCGCCGTCCCGAGTTGATGCGGGTCTGGGGCCCGTCCAATTGTGTATCTTTTGGGCGGGCCTCGTACTTTTTCTGGAAGGCTGAGCGGCGAATCAGTTTATGTTTCGTTCCATGCAGCTCGACACAATCATTCTTCACATTGGCCAACAGCCTTTTTCAATTCTCGATGCCCTCATTATTGCGGGCTTGGTGTTATTGCTTGCCGCTGTCATTTTTGCCTGGCGCGGCCAATCAGGCCGTAAAGCTGAGCTTGCCGAAGCGCAACAGCGCACTGCCGATATGGAATATCGCTTGGCAGAATTATCAGGTGCCTTAAGCAATTTTTCGGCGCAAGCCCAAAGCCAGCAGGTTCATTTGCAACGCACGCTGGATGAGCGCTTGGACCATGTCAGTCAGCGCATGGGCCAAGGCTTGACTGAACAAACCCAACGCACCGTGCAATCATTGGGGCAGCTCAATGAACGCCTCGCCGTGATTGATGCCGCGCAAAACAATCTAGCCTCTCTCTCCACTGAGATGATCAGCCTCAAAGATATTCTCTCCAACAAGCAAACCCGTGGCGCATTCGGGCAGGGCCGGATGGAAGCCATCATCACGGACGGTCTGCACGCCAGAGCCTTCAGTTTTCAAGCAACACTCTCCAATGGCATGCGCCCCGATTGTTTGATCAGTTTGCCAGACTCGCGGTTGAAACTGGTGATTGACGCGAAGTTTCCTCTTGAAGCTTACAATGCTCTGCGTGAAGCGCCAGACGATGCCATGCGCAAACTCGCTGAAACCAGATTAAAGGGTGACGTGCTGAAACACGTGAAAGACATCGCCGATAAATATCAGATCAACGGCGAAACCCATGAAACCGCTATTATGTTTGTGCCGTCTGAATCAGTTTATGCCGAGATCAACGAGAAGTTTGAAGACCTAGTGCAAAAAGCGCACCGCCAACGGGTCATCTTGGCTTCCCCCAATGTGCTCATGCTGCTGGTTCAGACCATGCAAGCCATCGTTAAAGATGCCGCCATGCGCGAACAGGCCCATGTGATACAAAGTGAAGTGGTGAAACTTCTGGAGGACGTCGGCCGCATGAAGGATCGCTTTGGCTCACTGCGCAAACATTTTGATCAAGCCACTGGCGATCTGGATCAGCTCAATGTGTCAACCGACAAAATCACCAAGCGAGCTTTGAAAATTGAAAGCATGGATGTCAGCGAAACAACTGTGATAGTTGAAGACAAACCGCACGTCCGTTTAGCCTCTGGATAAAGATACATGAACATCATTTTCGATCTTGGCCAAGTTCTCATCGCTTGGGATCCACGCCTGCTTTACCGCAAAATCTTTGATGACGAGGCCAAGGTTGAATGGTTCCTCGACAATATTTGCACGAGTGCTTGGAATTTGGAACAGGACCGTGGCCGCACGTTTGGCGACGCCGTCATACTTCTGTCAGCCCAACACCCCGCCCACGCTGAACACATTTCCGCTTATGATACGCGCTGGCACGAAACCATCCCGGGGGCCATTCTGGGCAGCGTCGATATTTTGGAAATGCTGCATAAAAAAGGCGCCGCCCTTTATGCCATCACCAATTGGAACCACGAGAAATTTAACGAAACGCGGTTGCGGTTTCCGTTTCTCAGTCTGTTTCGAGATATTGTGGTGTCGGGTGACGAAAAACTGGTGAAGCCAGACCCTGCAATCTATGAGCTGTGCCTGAAGCGCAATAAACTCAAAGCAGAACACAGCCTGTTCATTGATGATAGTTTGAAGAATGTGAAGGGTGCTGAGGCTGTTGGTATGAAAGCCCACCATTTTACGTCACCAGAAAAATTGAAATCCGAATTGAAGCGTTTAGGTGTGCTGTGAAAAAACGTGGGCGTCCGGTTCACGGCTGGGTGGTTTTTGATAAACCTCTCAATATGTCGTCCACGCAGGGGGTTGGTAAAATCCGATGGTTGTTCGATGCGGAAAAAGCTGGCCACGGGGGCACATTAGATCCACTCGCTACTGGTTTACTGCCAATTGCCTTGGGGGAAGCCACCAAAACCGTACAATGGGCGATGGATGGACGTAAAACTTACAAGTTTCGCATAAAATGGGGTGCGGAAACCGCAACCGATGATCTGGAAGGCGAAATAACCGCACAATCCGAACAAAGACCCACTCAAAATAGTATCGAATCAACACTAAAGCAGTTTTTAGGCGAAATCACACAAGTTCCACCGATTTATTCAGCTCTCAAAATTGACGGCGAACGGGCTTATGATTTGGCGCGGGCCGGTGAAACACCGGAAATGAAGCCCCGCCAAGTTATGATAGAGGAGCTCCGCCTGCTGGATGCCTCAAATCCAGATCATGCCGATTTCGAAACCGTCTGCGGCAAGGGCACTTATATCAGAGCTTTGGCGAGAGATATTGGTCGCGCACTGGGTTGCTTTGGCCATCTAACTCTGCTGCGCCGCACCCAAGTTGGGCCATTTACAGAAAAAGATATGATTTCACTGGAAATGCTTGAGGAATTGCGCCATAGACCCGACGGCGTAGACGCCCTTAACGGCGCGCTGCGCTCTATTGTGACCGTGCTGGACGGCATCCCGGCACTGGCCGTAATGGATCAGGACGCTGCAAAATTGCGGCAAGGCCAATCGGTTTTGCTACGCGGGGCGAACGCTCCCATCAATTGTGAAGCCGTTCTGGTGAACCATGATGGCAGACCCCTCGGGATCTGCGAAATTTCTCAAGGTTCATTAAAAACCAAAAGACTGTTCAACCTTTAACCGATGTCCGGAGAACTGAAATGACCATGACTGCAGAGGGCAAAGTTGCTCTCGTTAAAGAATATGCGACCAAAGCTGGCGACACTGGCTCACCTGAAGTTCAGGTAGCAATCCTCACCACCCGCATTGTTTATCTGACTGAACACTTCAAGACCCACAAAAAAGACAACCACTCGCGTCGTGGTCTTTTGAAAATGGTGGCCGCGCGCCGCAGCTTGCTCGATTATTTGAAGAGCAAAGACGAAGCGCGTTATCAATCGCTGATCAAGCGCCTCGAAATCCGCCGCTAATCAGCGACGCATTTCAATAAAGTATGAGCGAGGCGGATCACCGATCTGCCGCCTTGCGTCCCTGTAATTTGAGTCTGGCAATAGGGCCGGACTCATTCGCGGTTCAAAGGGGATGTCGTCCGATGGTGATAAGTGGCGACGAAGAACCAAAAGGAAAAGATGAATGTTTAAAATTGACGTTGAAGAAATTGAGTGGGCAGGCCGCACTCTTCGGATCGAAACTGGGCGCATCGCCCGCCAAGCAGACGCTGCAATCCTCGTAACTTACGGCGAAACCACGGTGCTCGGCACCGCCGTTGCCGCCCGCTCAGAAAAGCCAGGAATTGACTTTTTCCCGCTCACCGTAAATTACCAAGAAAAAACCTATGCCGCTGGTAAAATCCCAGGTGGTTATTTCAAACGCGAAGGTCGCCCATCAGAAAAGGAAACTCTGGTTTCCCGCTTGATCGACCGTCCAATCCGCCCACTGTTCCCAGAAGGCTTCCGCGTCGAAACGCAAGTTGTTGCCACTGTGTTGTCTTACGACATGGAAAATGATTCAGACATGGTTGCCATGGTGGCCTGCTCTGCAGCGCTCACGTTGTCTGGTATTCCATTCATGGGGCCCGTTGGTGCAGCGCGTGTTGGTTTGATTGATGGCGCCTTTGTTCTGAACCCAACCCAAGACCAGATGAAAACATCGGATCTTGATTTGGTGGTTGCCGGAACTTCGGACGCCGTTCTCATGGTTGAATCTGAAGCCAAAGAACTTTCAGAAGAGCAAATGCTTGCTGCTGTCATGTTCGGTCATGCAGGCTTCCAACCTGTTATCGATGCGATCATTCGTTTGGCTGAACGCTCATCGCGTGCGGCGCGTGATTTCACGCCACCAGATGAAGAAAAACTTTACAAGGCTGTGAAGAAGGCTGGCGAAAAAGGCGTTCGTTCAGCTTATGCGATTGTGAAAAAAGAAGATCGCCAAGACGCTGTTGCCAAGGTCAAAGAAAAGATTTTGGGTTCGATGGTGGATGCAGAAGATGCAAAAGCTCCATCGGCGCAAAAAGTGGCTGATGCGTTCAAGCATCTTGAAAAAGATGTGGTGCGTAATTCGATTCTGGATACGGGCCTTCGCATTGATGGCCGCGACACAAAAACAGTTCGCGCCATTGTTGCTGAAGCTTCAGTTCTGCCGCGCACCCATGGTTCAGCTTTGTTCACCCGTGGTGAAACTCAGGCACTTGTTGTAACGACACTGGGCACTGGTGAAGATGAGCAATATGTGGACAGCTTAGACGGCATGTTCAAAGCCAAGTTCATGCTGCATTATAACTTCCCTCCCTACTCAGTGGGTGAAGTGGGCCGTATGGGCGCCACCGGTCGCCGCGAAATCGGCCATGGCAAATTGGCTTGGCGCGCTATTCATCCGATGTTGCCATCGGCTGATGAATTCCCCTACACCATGCGTGTTGTGTCTGAGATTACTGAATCAAACGGTTCATCATCTATGGCTTCCGTGTGCGGCGCTTCGCTCGCATTGATGGATGCTGGTGTGCCTTTGAAATCTCCTGTGGCTGGTATTGCCATGGGCTTGATCAAGGAAGGCGAACGCTTTGCCGTTCTGTCTGATATTCTGGGTGATGAAGATCATTTGGGCGACATGGATTTCAAAGTTGCGGGCACCACCAACGGCATCACTGCATTGCAAATGGACATCAAGATCACCGGTATCACCGAAGAGATCATGAAGGTTGCTTTGTGGCAGGCGAAAGATGGTCGTTTGCATATTCTTGAGAAGATGGCCGAAGCTTTAGAAAAAGCCCGTCCAGGTCTTGGCGAACATGCACCGCGGATTGAAACCTTCAAAATCCCAACTGACAAGATTCGTGAAGTAATCGGCACGGGTGGCAAAGTTATCCGTGAAATCGTGGAAAAGACTGGCGCCAAGATCGACATTCAAGATGATGGCACGATCAAAGTGGCGTCCTCTTCCGGTGAAGCCATTGCTGCTGCCGTGAAGTGGATCAAGTCGATCACATCAGAAGCTGAAGTTGGCATGATCTATGATGGCAAAGTTGTGAAGGTTGTCGATTTCGGCGCATTCATCAACTTCTTCGGCGCGAAAGACGGCCTCGTTCACGTGTCGGAACTTGCTCCGCACCGCGTGAACAAAGTGTCTGACGTTGTGAAGGAAGGCGATGCTGTGAAGGTTAAGCTGTTAGGCTTCGACAATCGCGGCAAGGTGCGCCTCTCAATGAAGCAGGTGGATCAAACCACAGGCGAAGATTTGAGCGCCAAGCAGGCTGATGATGCTCCTGCTGAGGAAGCTCAAGGCGAATAATAATCCGTTCACGGATGAATTTAAGGCGCTGAGGAAACTCAGCGCCTTTTTCTATTCTGACTTATCCTTCTCCGCTTGAGGGAAAGATCGAGCGCCTCTTTACGGATGCGGCGTGATGGCAATAATCGTGATCACTTCTTTACCGGGGCCGTAGTGCCAGAAGATGCGGTATGCTCCGGGTGTGTTGTTTTCGGCGTAAGCTTCGAAGACATCTCCACCTGTATCAACCGTCATAGAACTATATTTATGTGTATTCAGGCTGGGATGGCGTGGATTGTTTTCAAGCAGAGCCAGTGCTTTACGCACGGCCTTGAGACGTTTCACATGGGCAGGGTTTTGTTCGATTGCCTCTAACTCTGCGCGTGCTCGCAAAGCCATGTCAATGAAAAATGGCATCAGTCTTCATCGTCTAGGTATTGTGCAAAGCTACCCATACGAACCGTCTTGCCTTCAGCGGACTCCCGCAAGCCCTGCTCCACCATCGCCAAGGCTTCGGGATTTTTATACAGCCAGCGTTCTCGCTCTGGAATTTCGACGAAAGGTTCCAGTACAAGCTTGCCATCTTTCTCTTTGTGAACACGGAAGCTAGAAACGCCTTTGGCCAACGCGCCTAGCGCGACGCGACCCTTTGCATCTGGGCGAACTGTAATGTCTGATGTGTCGGCCATTGTGGATCTCCTTGGGTGGGATATAGTGTAAATCCCACCCAATTTCAACCTACTTAACCTCGTGGAACATTTCAGACTTTGGACGGCGGGCTTTGGGCAGATTGACGAGCCAATCATTGGCTGCATCGCGGTAGCCCAAACCCAGCAAGGCTACGCTGCGCAGGCCCTTTTCTTTCAATCCCAAGATTTCGTCAAACTGCGGTGGGCTGAAACCGCCCATCGGGCTTGAATCCACTTTGAGTTCAGCGGCGGCGGCTAGTCCGAAGCCAAAGCCGATGAAGGCTTGTTGGGCTGCGTGAACGAAATTCTCTTCGGCACTCTTTCCTGCAAAGCCAGCGATTGAGCTTTTGCGGCGCTCGTCCAAAGCTTCACTTTTGCCGCGCGCAGCTTCCATAGCGTCAAACACTTTGCCCAGATTGCCAGCATGGATATTGTCCCAAGCGGCAAACACCAGAAGGTGAGAGGCATCAGTGATTTGTGGTTGGTTATAGGCGGCGGGCTTTAACTTTTCGCGGAGGGCGGGGTTTGTGATCACCAAAACATCATAAGGTTGGAACCCGTTTGACGATGGCGCCATGCGGATGGCCTCCAAGATTTGATCCAACTTTTCATGTGGCACTTTTGCAGCGGCATCATATTTTTTTGTGGCATAGCGCCAGTTCAGATTAAACAGAAAACTCATGGTCATTCCTTTTTGAAACTTTGTCGGTTACATATAAGACCGCATTCGCAAATTTCAAACTTAAATTGCCAGTTAGCTCAAATAAAAAGCCCGGCTCACTCAAGAACCGGGCGATCATTAAGGGCTGCCGAAAACTATTCCGGTTTGCGGTAATTTTGGTGGCAGCCGCCGCAGCCTTTGCCAAGGTCACCGAAAGCGGCTTTGAAGCCCGCTTCATCTTTTGTGGCTTTCAAGGCCGTGAAGGCAGCATAGTAAGTGTTTCCCGCGGCTTCAAAACCCTTTGGATCGGTCCAGATGGCTTCGAGGGCACGGGTTTTCAGTGTTGTGCTGGTTTTTGAATCCACGGGCCAGAAATTTTGCCAGTCAGCACCTGCTTTTTCCATCGCGTCCAAGGCAGCTGCCACTGCGGCTGCATCATATGGTTTTTCACCTTTAATCATAGGAACCATAACAGCCATACCCGCCACATTGGCTTTCATGTCAGCTTGACGTGCCTTGATGGCATCATCGCCACTTAACGCAGCATAAGCCAAACCTGTTGCAGTTAATAACCCAGCTACACCAACAAATGCAGCGAATGAGAATTTAGATTTCATATTGATAGTCCTCCAGTTTGCAATTTATTTTCTGTGTCCCACGGGGTTACAGTTCTATCCTAAGAGTTATTCCACAAACGTCATCAAAAATGTGGGCGGTAATGCGAATGTGATCATTAAATTTTGGACAGCTGCAAATTTGCCGCCTGAACGCCACATGAATGGCCAGTTCCACCGTCATTCAGCTGGCTAAGCTTAGGGTTTTCTTAGGTTCAATGCTTTAAACTTCGGCAAACTCAAGGAATGAAATTATGACTAAGAACGAAACAGTGAAATCTTTAAAACGCCTCAGCCCCGAACTGATTGAAGTTCTCAGCATGTTGAAAGCACTTGAGAAGCAAGATGCACCGCCCCCCGTTCAAGCCACTCGCTAAGATAAAGTTTTTAGCAACGATTTTAAAATTTAAGATGCGCTGATCAGGCGCTTTGCCACTCATCAAGAGTTTTCAGCAGGCCAGCCACATCCAGCGGCCCACTCATCAAGTGATCCAAGACTGTCTGAGCTTCGAAGTTTTTAGCCATTGCTTTTATGTTAGCGCTGCACTTGTGCACCACGTCCCAGTCCTTGGCCTCAAGTGAAGCACCCATAACCAATGCCAATTGTCGCATTTCCTGAGCAGCGGTAATTTGCAAGCGTTGCCAGCTTCCTGCGGTAATCACTTGGCGAAGTGCACTCATCATGTTTTCTGATGTTGCAATAATGGGCTGATCATTGGCCGCCAAAACCTGCAGATTGCGATCTTTAAGACCAATCGCCTTGGTCATCGCCTTCAAGAGTTCATTGGTGTTGGCAGGTTTCGGCAGCGCATTATCAAACGCATCACGCCATACTGAGGCTTCGGTTGAATCAGCCAAGAATGCTGAGAGTGCAAAAATTGGCGTGTCGTCGCAATGTTTGAAATCCGCACGAATAGCCCGTGCTGCGGTAACGCCGTCCATCACCGGCATTTCTATATCGAGCAGAATAATGTCATAAGTTTCATTCGCTGCATATTGAACCGCAAGTTCGCCGTCTTCAACTGCGTCAACTTCAAAGCCCATGCGCTTTAGCATGGCCGTTGTCACAATCCGCGACGTGGTTTGATCTTCAGCATAGAGCACACGCCGTGGTGAGCCATCAGCTCTGGTAAACGGCTTTATTTTTGCAACAGCACTCATACGCACAACCCTAAACTCAATAGGGCAACCCTAGCGCACCAATCCTTGCTGGAAGTTTTAAGATCCTGCTAATTCTTGCCTGTGGTTAACAGGCACTGAAAATTCACTTGGTGCCAAACATGCGGTCCCCCGCATCGCCAAGTCCCGGAACGATGTAACCATGCTCATTGAGGTGTGAATCCAGCGCCGCAGTATAAATAGGAACATCAGGATGTTCCTGATGAAAGCGCGTAATGCCTTCTGGCGCAGACAGCAGCGTTACCAAGCGAATGTCTTTGGCACCCTTTTCTTTTAAGCGGCGAACGGCTGCTGCAACAGAATTGCCTGTCGCCAACATGGGATCCACCACAATAGTGCGGCGTTCTGAAATATCAGCAGGCACTTTCATATAATATTCAACAGGCTGCAAAGTGACGGGATCGCGGTACAACCCGATGTGACCCACGCGTGCAGATGGAATTAAATCCAACATGCCTTCCAGCAAACCATTGCCAGCGCGCAAGACCGAAACAATAACCAGCTTTTTACCCTTAATGATTGGCGCTTCCATCGGTCCAACAGGTGTTTCAATATGCTGTGTGGTCATGGGCAGATCGCGCGAGACTTCATAACCTAAAAGCAAACTAATCTCGCGAAGCAGCTGGCGAAACACAGTCGTTGGCGTGTTTTTGTCGCGCATCAACGTGAGCTTGTGCAACACGAGAGGGTGATCAACAATTGTAAAATTCTTTGGCGCAATAAATGTCATGAAGTTCTCCGATAAAATAACTCTACACACATTCAAATAATCCTTGAAGAGGTGACCCACTGCATTTATATATCGTAACATAACCAGTTACAGTAGAGAATAATATGCAAACCCAAAAATTTATAGTCCCCAGTGGAACACGCATTGGCCATGTCCACTTGAAAGTGGCCGATATTGATCGTGCTCTCGGATTTTATTGTGGTGTCTTGGGTTTTGAACTGCAACAGAAATTTGGGGAACAAGCAGCCTTCATTTCGGCAGGCGGCTATCACCACCACATTGGCCTCAATACGTGGGAGAGCAAAGGCGGGCAACCCCCAGCACCTGGCACCACAGGCCTGTACCACACAGCAATTTTATATCCGACCCGTATTGATCTCGCTAACGCGTTCAAGCGCGTGCTGGGCGCTGGCTTAGAGCTCGATGGCGCAGCCGACCACGGCGTTTCCGAAGCGCTTTATCTGCGCGATCCTGATCAAAATGGAGTAGAGCTTTACTGGGATAAATCCGAAGACCAATGGCCACGTAATGCAGATGGCAGCCTTGCCATGAATAATGCCCGTCTCGACCTCAACAACCTTTTGCAACACTCAAATATCTAACAAAGCAAGAACTGGAAGCAGCTACTTTCCAAGGAAAGCATGTCGCTCGGATTGCTGCAAAATTGTCTGCCAAGAAAGATGTGAAAGATTAAGTTTTCTGAAGGCTTCGGAATTTTAATTCCGGAGCCTTTTTTTCATTTCGGCGCGGCGGTCGAAAAGAATGTGTTGAGAAATTTCTGACGCCGGAACCGGCCTTCCAAAATAATAACCTTGCATCAATGTGCAACCAATATCGTTGATCGCCTTTGCCTGCGCTTCTGATTCCACGCCCTCAGCAATGCAGGGAACACCCAAGTTCCGGCACATGTCGATTACTGTCCGCACGATATTCTTGGCTTTATCATCGCATTCAATTTCAGCCATAAATCCACGGTCAATTTTAATTTTATCGAGCGGTAAACGGTGAACATAGCCGAGGCTTGAAAACCCTGTGCCGAAATCATCGAGTGCAACTGTTGCCCCAAGATTGCGCAGTAAATTTAGCATCCGCAACGCACGGTCAAAATCTGCCATCACCGCTGTTTCCGTAACTTCGAAACCAATGCGGCGCGGCGACACGCCGCTTTTTCGGATTGCACTTACGATTTTCAAGGCAATTTCTGGTGAAGACAAATTGCGCGCCGAAAGATTAAATGAAGCAGTCAAATGTTCAGGCCAGAGCGAAAGTTGATCTAAGAATTTTTGAAACAGAACCAGCGTCAACTTGTCGATGAGGTTGGAGCGCTCCGCAGTCACAATAAATGTTGCAGGTGGCACTGAACCTACAAGCGGGCTCTTCCACCGCGCCAAGGCTTCAAATGAAATAATTTTGCCCGTTGAAAAATCAATAATAGGTTGAAAGTCGAGCGACATTTCTGCTTCAAGATCGGCATTGCGCAAGGCCTGATTAATTTTGTGGACAGCGCGCAATTGTTCGCGGTGCTCAGTCGTGAAAACGACGGTGCCGCCTTCGGCCTCGGTTTTAGCCTGATAAAGTGCATAGTCTGCATATTCAAGCAGCTTGGCCGCCGTATTGCCGTTGTCTGGAAACATCGCAATGCCGCAGGATGATGACACATCAACGGTAATGTCATCTAATACATATTGCAGACCCAAAATTTCACAAAGTTCTTGGCCAAACTCCAAGGCTGTTTTGGCGTGATCATCACATTCTAAAATAAACCCAAATTCGTCGCCGCCCAATCGCGCAATAAACACTTTCCTGCTCAACCGTGTCTGCATTCTGCGGCTGGCTTCAACCAACAACGAGTCGCCAATGCTGTGGCCATAAAGATCATTCACCGCTTTAAAGCCATCCAGATCAATGAGGCCAATGGCCAATGATTTACTTTCGTGTGTTGCCAATGAGATCGACGTTTCAAGTTCAGCGAAGAAACGTCTACGATTTGGCATTGTGGTCAAACTGTCCAAATTGGCAAACTTATGATTTTCATCGCTTAAGCGGATTGTTTCAGCGTTGGTTTTTTCGAGATTTAGTTTTTGATCCACCATGGTGTTGAATTCACCAAAGTGAATTGAAAGGGTGTAGATCATCGCACATGAAACCAACACCATATTGACTGCAATTGCCGTCAAAACCGTGCTGCCCAACGAAGCAAAGTGAATTCCAAACGGAATAATTGTGACGACGGCAAGACTAAAAGCGGCGGCGCGCAAATGTGTTAGACAAAAAATGCAGGCAATCGTGGTGATCGCCATAAAGAACGCAACATGTGCTTTTTCTTCAGCCCCGCCATAAGGGTAAAGACTTATTGACCAAACCGTCATCAACATTCCAAAAGCAGCTGAGAGATAAACCGTCGCTCGCAATTTTGCCGCGGCTTTAGCAGCATCCGGAACGGCGTCGCGCATCCTCCACCACCCAATAAGACGGATAACACAAATAATCCCAAACGTTCCGGGCAAGTAAAGTGTGAGCAACAAAGGTGCAAATGCAAAATGGCTGAATGCCACAAAGGCAGTGTTGGTGATCAACAGGAAATAAAGCAGAGGAATTTGCTTGGAAAGCGCTCTAAGTTGCGAGAGCGCCAGTTCTGGCCGATCATCCGGCACCAAAAACAGCCGCTTAATTTTGGAATAAATTTTCAAAATGTTTCCCCAGTCCGATGAAAAGGCTAGGCGGCGCAAGTTAACCACACCTTTCAATTGCTTAGCTTTTGCGCAATTGAGTCGTGGTTGGTTAACGCAAAGTTTCCAAGACAAGAGGCAGCGCGGTTGCAAGGCGCGCCAGATCGACTTCTGTTCCACACGATACGCGAATGCAGCGATTGAGCGGTGCAACACCGGGCATTCTGATGAATATGCCGTGTTGCAAAAGCCCATCAACAATAGCTTTGGCAAATTCACTGTCTTTGCCACAATCCATCGTCACAAAATTTGTGGCAGATGGAATTGGAATAAACCCATTGGCTTTGGCAATGCGGTAAATGCGTTCACGCGATTTATGCACCTCAAATTTCACAAAGCTCAACCAAGCCTGATCTGCCAATGCGGCAAGACTTGCAGCTTGTGAAATGCGGTTCATGCCAAAGTGATTGCGTATTTTTTCAAACCCAGCAATCACATCAGAATGGCCAATTGCATAGCCCACGCGCATACCCGCCATTCCATAAGCTTTAGAAAAAGTGCGAAAGCGCAAAACATTTGGACGCGATATATCTAATGGCGGCAGCGTGCCATCCGGCGCAAATTCACCATAAGCTTCGTCCAAAAAAAGCATGGCGCTATCTGGCGTGCCGTCCATCAATGTTTGAACTGCCGCTGCTGGGTGCCATGTTCCCATCGGGTTGTCTGGGTTTGCAAAGTAAATCACGCGGGCATTTTCTGCTTCGGCCAAATCTAGAAGTGAAGCCCAGTCTTCATGGTCACTCACATAGGGCACGGTTAAAAGCTGCCCACCACATCCGGCGACATGAAAATTGAAAGTGGGATAAGAGCCATGCGATGTAACCACCGCAGTGCCATGCTCAACAAAGAGCCTTGCTGCATAGCCGAGAAGTCCGTCAATCCCCTCGCCAATTGCAATGTTTTTTGGACCAACACCCAGATGATTGGCAAGAGCCTTTTTCAAATCGAAATTTTCCGGATCACCATATTGCCAAGTTTCGCCAGCCACTTGGCGCATCGCCTCGACCGCCCGTGGTGAAGGGCCAAACACATTTTCATTGGCGCCAATCCGCGCCAAAATACTGTGGCCAGTGCGGCGGGCCAACGCCTCAGGGCCAACAAACGGCACGGTTGCTGGAATGGATTCAATGAGACTTGTGAATTTGACCATCAAAGTGAGATAGCAAAGCTTTCGGCCTCCGCCAATGGGGCTCTAAATTCAGAGAATCACAACACACCAAAACCGGACTTTTCGACGCACCGCAGCGCCTGCGCAAATCGCCCAGTACATTCAGTCGTTTAAAGCCTTCATCCGAAGCTTGACACATGACCAAGCCGTAACTATCAAGAGCGCGCTTTGGGACGGGGCTGTTTTGCCTTGCACGGGGGACGTTAAATATGGCTAATCCGCGCGATACAAAAGACGAAACCGATTCAAAGTTCGGCGATATTTCTGGCCGCTTGAAAGATTTAGGTAGCCGTATTGAGGCTGAAAAATCAGAACAGCGTGCAGCAGAAAAACCGTCGACGAAATATCAAGGGGCTTCTGATTATTCCAAAGGGTACCGGCTAGCGAGCGAGTTCGTTGCCGGGGTTTTGGTAGGAGGCCTTGTGGGGTTCGGGCTGGATAAGTTATTTGGCACGTTACCGTTATTTCTAATTGTGTTTTTGCTTTTGGGTTTTGGCGCTGGTATTTTGAATATGTCGCGGTCTGCGAACAGAACTCCGCCCACAGCTGAAGAGCTTCGTAATATGCCGAAGCCTGACGACGACGAAGATGAGGATAAATAGTGGCTAACGATCCAATCCATCAGTTCCGCCTCCATGACCTTGCTGGTCCATGGAATATCGCAGGCTATGAAATCAGCTTCACCAATTCGGCCTTATTTATGGGCATCACGGTTGCAACCATCACGGGCATACTTTTGTTGGCCGCTCGCAAAGGCGCAATGGTTCCGGGACGCCTGCAATCGGTTGGTGAGATGTGGTATAGCCTCGTCGACAACATGGTGAAGAACGTGCTCGGCGAAGAAGGTAAGGCCTTTTTCCCTCTGGTTTTCTCGCTCTTTTCATTCGTGCTCATTGCCAATCTGCTCGGCATGTTCCCCTATTTCTTCACCGTGACCAGTCATGTGATTGTGACCGTGGCTTTGGCGCTGTTCGTGGTTTGCCTCGTGGTCGTTGTCGGCATCACCAAACATGGCTTGGGCTGGTTTAAGCTGTTCGTACCACACGGCGTGCCATTGGCTATTCTTCCGGTGATCTCAATCATCGAAATCATTTCATTTTTGTCGCGCCCTATTTCGTTAGGCTTGCGTTTGTTCGGCAACATGTTGGCGGGTCATATTGTTCTGAAAGTGTTCGCAGGTTTCGTTGTGAGCTTAGGCGCTCTGGGCGGCATTGGCATTATCGGTGCCATTGCGCCCATGTTTATGGCTGTTGCTTTAACGGCCCTCGAATTCCTCGTTGCATTTTTGCAAGCCTTCGTGTTTGCCATTCTCACTTGCGTTTATCTCAACGACGCGCTTCACCCTTCACATTAACCTTCAACCCAAACTAAAAAACACTAGGAGAACTACTATGGATCCAGCAGCAGCAAAACTCATCGGCGCAGGCATTGCATGTATTGGCATGGGCGGAGCCGGTATCGGCGTGGGCCACATTTTCGGTAACTACCTCGCAGGCGCATTGCGCAACCCAGCAGCCGCTGGTTCGCAATTCACCAACGCCCTCATCGGCGCTGCACTTGCAGAAGGCTTGGGCATTTTCTCGCTCGTTGTAGCCCTTCTGCTTCTTTTCGTTGCGTAATCGCAACGACGATATCGTTTAGTGTGGGCTGGCCTTCGGGCTGGCCTATTCTCGTAATTTGAGGCTGTCAGATGGCTACGACCGAAACTACTGAAACCACTGGTACAGAAGGCGGGGAAAGCAAGTTTCCTCCACTGGACGCCAAGTCATTCCCATCACAGCTATTTTGGTTGGTGGTTTTCTTTGCGGCACTTTATCTTTTGATGGGCCGATTGGTGTTGCCAAAGTTGGCTGCCATTCTGGGTGCCCGTAAGGGCCAGATTGATGGCGATCTATCGCGCGCATCAGCGTTGAAGGACGAGACCGAAGCTGCGGTGAAGCACTATGAAAAAGCTTTGTTTGATGCCCGCGCCAAAGCCACTGACATTGGCCGCGATACGCGCGCCAAAGTTTCTGCCGAGATTGATGCAGAGCAAGCCACTCTTGACGGGGCTCTTTCTAAAAAGATTAAAGATGCTGAAGCCAAAGTTGCCAAGGCGAAAGCCAAAGCCATGGAATCAGTTGAAAGCATTGCTGGTGAGTCAGCTGCTGATATTGTTGCCAGCCTAACTGGTGGTAAAACATTAAAGACCGCTGCGGCCAAAGCTGTTGCATCTGTTAAACGCTAAGGAGAAGGTACATGGAATTCGATCAAACCTTTTTCGCCCTCGTTGCTTTGGTCATGTTCCTCGGCGTGGTTTATTACGCTGGCGCACATAAAAAAGCTGCTGCTGCGCTCGATGACCGCGCCAAACTGATTTCAAAAGAACTGAACGACGCGAAGCAACTTCGCCTCGATGCGGAAGCGCTTTTGGCTGATTATAAGCAGAAGCGTGTTGATGCTGAAAAAGAAGCGACAAGCATTATTTCGCAAGCAAAATCTGCTGCTACACAATATGGCGAAGAAGCGCGTAAGAAATTAACCGAAACTATCGCGCGCCGCACCAAGCAAGCTGAACAGAAAATTGCTCAAGCTGAAGCAGCTGCTGCAAAAGATGTGCGCAGTTCAGCCACTGAATTGGCCATTGCCGCCGCAACCAAACTGATCTCCGAACAAAAAGGCGGCGCGAAGCTGATTGCAGACTCAATCGCCGCTGTGAAGTCCAAGTTGAATTAACTTCGCAGATTTGGAATGCAAAAAGCCCGACCGTTGCGTCGGGCTTTTTTTGCTTGCACACAGCGGAATTATCGGCGACCCTTTACATTGAATTTGGGAAACCGACCGATGCGCCATCACCAATTATTTTTAGTCAGCGCTATGTTGTCCGCTTTTATTCTAACGGGCTCGATTTCGAGAGCCGAAAGCCCAGCGCCCACACCACCAAGTTCTGAGGTTGCATGGAATGCCGCTTCGAAGGTGGCAACGAAAGGTCCGGCTGACGTAACGCTGGCTGATCAGGGAGTTTTGCATATCCCCTCCAACATGGCCTTCATTCCGCAAAAAGAATCAAATGATCTATCAGTGGCTTGGGGCAATTCAAGAGATGATCGCTTGATTGGCATGGTTGTTCCGACGACCGATAATGAGGCCTGGGCCGCTACAATTGATAAAACCCTTGAAGGTTATGTCAAAGATGACGAAGCGAGGAGCTGGGATGCCGATGCACTTTTGCAGAGCCTGAAAGATGGAACAGAGGCTTCCAATCAAGATCGAATTGACCGAGGTTTTAAAGCGCTAGAGGTTGTCGGTTGGATTGAAAAACCAAATTATCAAGAAGCTCAACATCGCCTTGTTTGGTCCATGAAAATGATTCACAAAGGTGTTGAGAATGACGATAATGCTGTCGTTAATTACAACACCTACGCGCTTGGCCGAGACGGTTATTTAGAGGTTGACCTTCTCACCGACGAGAAAACGGTGGCGCACGATAAGCTTGCAGCAAATCAAGTATTGGCTGGAATTCAATATAACATTGGCAAGCGTTATGAAGACTTTAAGCCTGAAACCGATCACCTTGCCGAATATGGCATTGCTGCTTTGATCGGCGGTCTTGCGGCCAAGAAGCTGGGTTTATTGGCACTGGCTAGCGTGTTTATTTTGAAATTTATCAAAATCTTTGCAGTTGCTGCACTGGTGGGAGTAGGCGCGGTAAAACGATTCTTTTTCGGCAACAAGAAAACTCCTGAAACATGAAACTCCTTTTCCTTCTTTTCAAAACCAAAGCGCTGATTTCCATTTTCAGTATGCTGTTTACAATTTGGGTTTACGGCACAATTTATGGTCTGCCCTTTGCTTTTGGTTTTGTGATGATGATTTTGATTCACGAAATGGGCCACTACTTTGCCGCCAAGCAACGCGGGCTGGATGTCGGCTTGCCTGCCTTCATTCCTTTTGTGGGCGCATGGATCAATTTGCGCGAACACCCACATGATTCAGAAACGGAGGCCTATGTCGCTTATGCGGGCCCCTTTGTAGGAACCCTCGCTGCGTTTGCCGTTTATTTTTACGGCCGACACATTGAAAGTGATTTGTGGATGGCGGTGTCTTACTCTGGCTTCATGATCAATCTGTTCAATCTCATTCCAGTTTCGCCACTGGACGGCGGACGCATCACTCAAGTTCTCTCGCCGCGTATTTGGCTTTTGGGTGCGCCTATGCTGGTTGCACTTTTTTTCTACAGCCCCAGCCCCATGTTGCTGATGATTGGCATTCTGGCCTTGCCGAATTTACGGGCGGCATGGAAATACAATCCAAACTCACCTGAGGCCCTGCAATACAATGACATTCCGGATACGGTTAAAGTTGAATATGCAATTCTATATTTGGGGCTTGCCGCCGTTTTGGCCTTGATGACTTATCATGTTCATCAAGGCCTTGGTCACGCGCAGTAAATCACTCCGCTGCCTGCATATAATCCTCAATTGGTGGGCAGGTGCAGATCAAGTTTCTATCCCCAAACACATTGTCGACCCGGGCCACTGTTGGCCAATATTTTGCGTGGTGGCTTTCGCCATTCGGGAAATAGGCTTGTTGCTTTGAGTAAGGATGATCCCATTCACCAAACAATTGTTTGTGGGTGTGAGGAGCATTTTTCAAAACATTATTAGTACGGTCAGCGCGGCACTGTTCCACATCGGCAATCTCATGGGCAATCGAAATCATTGCATCACAGAAGTGGTCCAACTCGCGCTTGCCTTCGCTTTCCGTGGGCTCGATCATCAGCGTATCGACCACGGGAAAAGACATGGTAGGGGCATGGAACCCGTAATCTACCAAGCGCTTGGCCACGTCTTCTACCGTAATGCCTGTGCGGTCCTTCAACCAGCGCAGATCGATGATGCATTCATGCGCCACCACTCCGCCGGGGCCGGAATATAGGACTGGAAAATGTGGGTTCAAACGCATGGCAATGTAGTTGGCATTGAGGATGGCTATTTTGGTGGCTTGGGTCAGACCCTCGCCACCCATCATGGCAATGTACATCCATGAGATTGGCAGGATGGAGGCTGAACCCCAAGGCGCCGCCGAAACCGCACCCGATTTTCGAATGCCATTCTCGACCACATCATGCCCCGGCAAATGCGGAGCCAAGTGAGCACGCACGCCAATCGGCCCCATACCAGGACCTCCGCCGCCATGTGGAATACAAAACGTTTTGTGCAGATTCATGTGGCACACATCAGCGCCAAGTTCGGCTGGCCGCATCAACCCCACTTGCGCGTTGAGATTGGCACCATCCAAATAAACCTGCCCGCCATTTTCATGAATGATTTTGCAAATGTCTATGATCGAATCTTCAAACACTCCGTGTGTTGAAGGATAAGTAATCATCAGTGCCGCAAGTTTTGCAGCGTTGGCTTTGGCCTTTGCTTCGAGGTCAGCCACATCCACGTTGCCTTGCGCGTCACACGCCACGACCACAATTTTCATGCCTGCCATCGCGGCAGATGCCGGGTTGGTGCCATGGGCCGAGGTGGGAATGAGGCAGATGTCACGATGCCTTTCGTTGTTGGCGTCGTGAAAGCCCCGGATGGCAAGCAGGCCCGCATATTCCCCTTGGCTGCCCGCATTGGGTTGCAGGGAGACATTATCAAACCCCGTGATTTCACACAGCATGGCTTCCAAACTGGCAAACAATTCAGCATAGCCTTGCGCCTGATCTAAGGGTGCGAAGGGATGCATATTTCCAAATCCCGGCCATGTCACGGGGATCATCTCGCTGGCCGCATTCAACTTCATGGTGCAGGAGCCAAGCGCAATCATGGCTTGATCTAATGCAAGGTCCTTACCCTGCAGAAGCCGAAGATAACGCATCATTTCGGTTTCAGAGTGATAGGAGCTAAATGTCGGGTGTGTGAGATATTTGGAGGTGCGTTGCAAAGTTTTTGGAATGGCTGAAACGGCGGCAGCTTCTTTAGTGCGGAAGACCGCGAGGGCATTTTCCAATTCTTCTTCACGCGTCGTTTCATCAAATGACACGGCCACATGGGCGTCATCCACAAGTCGCATATTGATGCGTTTCTTTTTTGCAGCGGCCATTGTTTTCTGGGCATCACAGCGCACGGTTACTGTGTCAAAGAATGTATCATTCACCAAAGATGATTTTACAGATGCTGCAAATCGCGCAGCACAGTCGTGGGCGTGATTGGCAATTGCTTTGATGCCGTCAGGCCCATGATAAACCGCATACATGCTGGCCATGACGGAGAGCAGCACTTGGGCTGTGCAAATGTTACTGGTGGCCTTGTCGCGCCTAATATGTTGTTCGCGCGTTTGTAAAGCCATGCGAAGCGCACGGTTACCCTGTGCATCAACCGAGACACCAATCAAGCGACCGGGCATTACGCGCTTAAATTCATCCTTGGTTGCAAAGAACGCGGCATGTGGGCCACCATAACCCATCGGCACGCCAAAACGCTGTGCCGACCCGATGGCGATATCAGCACCGAGTTCTCCCGGAGATTTGAGCAAAGCGAGCGCCAACAAATCAGTGGCCATAATGGCAAGCGCACCAGCGCCATGTAGATCTGCTATGGTAGATGTGAAATCACGCAACACACCTGATGAACCCGGATACGATAGAAGTGCTGCAAATATTTTTGCAGGTTTTAAAACTTTAAGGGGATCGCCCACTTCAATTTCGATGCCAAAGCCCTTGGCGCGGGTGTGCAGAACGGCGATGGTTTGCGGGTGTGTGTCGGCATCAACAAAGAAAACATTAGCTGTCGATTTGGCAACGCGCTTGGCCATGGCCATGGCTTCAGCAGCGGCTGTGGCTTCATCAAGCAATGAAGCATTGGCAATTTCGAGCCCCGTAAAGTCAATCACCACTTGCTGAAAATTAAGCAGCGCCTCAAGGCGGCCTTGGCTCACTTCAGCTTGATAGGGCGTGTAGGCTGTATACCAACCGGGGTTTTCCAGCACGTTGCGCAAGATCACCTTCGGCGTGATTGTGCCGTAGTAGCCCATGCCGATCATTGAAGAGAAAATTTGATTCTTGGCAGCTATTTTTTTAATCGCCGATAGCGCCTCACGCTCACTCAAAGCCTCAGGCAAATTGAGGGCACGCTTGCTGCGGATTTTTGCAGGCACAGCTTTTTCGATGAATTCTTCAAGTGATGACGCACCCAAACTTTGCAGCATAGCGGTGGTTTCATTGGCATTTGGGCCAATGTGGCGGGGGATGAAATCAGTTGTCATATTAGCCTGCCACAAATTTATCGTAAGCCGCTTTATCCATCAGCACATCCAATTCACTGGTGTTGCTCAACTTGACTTTCATAAACCAACCGTCGTTCTCGGCGGCGCGGTTGACCAATGCAGGGTCACCTGAAAGTTCGCCGTTCACTTCGACAACTTCGCCTGACACGGGCGTATAGACTTCACTTGCCGCTTTCACACTTTCGACGGTTGCTACTGAAGCGTTGGCGGCGATCGTGCTGCCGATTTTTGGCAGCTCAATATAAACCACATCGCCTAATTGTTCCTGCGCATGGTTGGTGATGCCAACAGTCGCAATATTGCCTTCAAGTGTGAGCCATTCATGATCTTTTGAGAATTTCATTTTTAATGTCCTATCGTTTAAAATTGTTTGGTACAAAGGGGAGCTTCACCACGGTGGCTGGCATGGCTTGCCCTCGCACCAAGAGATATATTTTTGTTCCGTATACGGATGATTCAGTTTCAACATAACCCATGGCCACTGGGCTATTGACCGTTGGGCCAAAGCCGCCCGATGTGATTGCGCCAATCTTGCGGCCATCGAGACTTTGAATCTCAGTGCCTTCACGCGCGGGTGCACGGCCTTCAGGTTTTATACCCACGCGTTTACGGGAAACACCTTCGGCTAATTCTCTTTGCACACGGGCGGCACCAATGAAGCCGCCTTCTTCGCGGCGGCGTTTGGCGATGGACCATGTGAGGCCTGCTTCAATTGGCGATGTCGTTAGATCTATATCGTGACCATAAAGACATAGACCCGCTTCAAGCCGGAGGGAATCGCGTGCGCCTAAGCCGATGGGTTTCACGGCGGTGTCAGAGAGCAACAAATTCCAGAGTGCTACAACGTCCTTTTCATAAACTGAAAGCTCAAATCCATCTTCACCGGTATAACCAGAGCGAGACAGATGAACCACGATGCCAGCAATATTCACAGACTCGTAAAACATGAATTTAAGATCGCGAATGGTGGGGAAGTGCTTTGCCAGAACAGCTTCCGCTTCTGGGCCTTGAAGGGCTAGCAGTGCCATGCCCTCTCCAGCCTTAAACGTTACCCCTTCGGGCAAATGTTTTGAGATGTGCGCATAATCACCGTCTTTGCATCCCGCATTGACCACAACATAAAGCCAC
>JANOXS010000142.1:0-5412 GCA_031418535.1 Hyphomicrobiales bacterium
TTCAAAGCCCCCACTCCGCAACTTTCTAAGCACAAAAAGACAAACTGAGCAATATTAAGGTCAACTCTTGATCTCAAACAGTCTGCAAAACTTTCTGGTCAATCTGGCTCACCTCTTGCGCCCGTTTTGAACCTTGCAAGCCACCGCGAACACGGCGAAAACTATTGCAACAAATGGGATTTTAAAATGAAGACACATGCGCGGGTGGTGGTGGTTGGTGGTGGGGTTATGGGTGTGGGGCTGCTCTATCATCTCGCCCTTGAGGGCTGGACTGATATTGTGCTTATTGAAAAAGGTGAGCTGACTTCAGGGTCCACCTGGCATGCCGCTGGGCAATGCCCGCATTTTAACTCATCGCTGAATATGACCAAGGTTCATAATTATGGTACGCAGCTTTATCCGCAATTGGAAAAGCTCACCGGCCAAGCTGTGAGCTGGCATGGCTGCGGTGGGCTTCGCTTGGCGACCACCACAGAAGAAGTGAATTGGCTGAAATATGTCTATGGCATTTCGCGGCTTGCTGGTTATGAAGCAGAGATCATCGGCCCATCGGAGATCAAACAATATCATCCTTACTTGGAAACCTTCGGCGTGAAGGCGGCATTCCGAACTGTGAATGACGGCCATGTGGCCCCCGCTGATATTACCAATGCCATGGCGGCAGGTGCTCGCCAACTGGGGGCTGAGATTTATCGGCGGACACTGGTTACTGATATTAAGTTGCAAGCCAATGGCGAATGGCGGGTGTTCACGGATGCAGGCCACATTGATTGTCAGCATGTGGTGAATGCGGCCGGTTCTTACTGCGATGTTGTGGCGGGTTGGACCGGGCATCTCGCTCCTATTTCCAACATGCTGCATCAATATGTGATCACCGAGCCTTTGCAGGAACTCATGGATTTGAAGTTTGAGTTGCCCGTGGTGCGCGACCCCTACTCCCACGCTTATCTGCGTGAGGAGACCAATGGTGTTCTGGTCGGTCCTTACGAAACCGCTACCGCCCATGTGTGCTGGGACGGGCAACCGCCGCGTTGGGATTACGAGAGCGAGCTTGAAGTGAACGAGCTTGATCGCATCATGCCATGGTTGGAAAAAGCCACCGAACGCTTGCCATTGTTTGGCCAAGCGGGTGTGAAGTCAATTATTTCTGGTGCCATTACACACACACCTGACGGGGTTTATCTCTCCGGCCCGGCTCACGGTGCGCCCGGCTATTGGATGCATTGCGGCGCTTCAATTGGCATTTGCCAAGGTGGCGGTGCCGGCAAATATTTGGCGCAATGGATGGTGTATGGCCAAGCCGAAATCAATATGCGCGAATTTGATCCACGCCGATTTGGACCATGGGCGACAAAAGAATACACAACGGAAGTTTCCATCGCCGATTATCATCACATGTATTATTGCTATAAGCCGGGCGAGCAACACGAAGTTGGGCGGGGCTTACGTAAGTCTGCTTTGTATGACACTCTAAAATCCGAAGGCGCACAGTTTGCGCAGATCTTCGGATGGGAACGGCCGCGCTGGTATGACACAACAGGCAAAGGCGAAGACTTTTCCTTCCGGCGTTCGAACCAATGGAATGCCGTGCGCGAGGAAGCGCTGGCAGTTCGGACGCGTGTGGGTTTGATGGATTTGTCGACTTTCTCTAAATTTGATGTGACCGGGCCAGATGCCTATTCATTCCTTGAACGCATCTGCGCCAACAAAATTCCAACTAAGGATGGCGGAATTATTCTGGGGCACTTGTTGAATGAGAAAGGCTTCATCGAAAGTGAAATCACAGTCACGCGTTTGGCCGCTGATCATTTCTACGTGCTATCTGCTGCAGTGGCGCAGCTGCATGATTTTGACCAGCTGCATTGGCGCAAGAAGGTTTCTGAAAATGTTACCATCACTGACATCACTGATGATTATGGCGTGCTGGTTCTGGCCGGACCGCTGGCGCGGGACACACTTGCTCCGTGTACGGATGAAGATTTGAGCTTCCGCTGGTTGACAAGTCGAGTGGCGACCGTGGCTGGCGTTGCAGGTGTGCGTTTGCTGCGGGTCAATTATGTGGGCGAGCTGGGTTGGGAACTGCATGTGCCCATGGCTGGCCTGAAACAGGTTTATGACGCTGTGATGAAATCCGGTGCGCCGCATGGCATAAAATTATTCGGCACTTATGCGATGAATTCTCTGCGCATGGAAAAATCATATCGCGGCTGGGGTTCGGAACTCACCACTGAGATTGATATGTTCGAAGCTTCCATGGGGCGCTTTATTCGGTTAGAAAAACCCGACTTTATCGGCAAGGCCGCGACTTTGGTTTTTCAGCAACGAGGCCCGCGTTTGACGCTTGTCACCATGAGCGTGGATAATACCGATTCCGATTGTGTGGGCAATGAACCTGTCTATCATGATGGCAAGATCGTGGGGCTAACCACCTCTGGCGCTTTTGGCCATGCCACCAACTTGTCTTTGGCCTTTGCCTATGTCGATCCAAAACTGACGGCCAACGAGACGGAGTTTGAAGTGATGATGTTTGGCGAAATGCGGAAAGCACGGATTATTCCAGACTCAATTTATGATCCGAGTAACGCACGATTGAAGGCATGATCAAAAACAAGACACTCCTTGGAATAGCACTGATGGTGGGCGCTATGCTCATTTTTCCATTTCTGGATGTTTGTGCCAAATTTCTGGGGCAATGGGGTATTCCTGTTATTGAAGTTGTGTGGGCACGGTTGTTTTTTGGCCTGCTGCTTTCAGCGCCTATCCTCATTTGGCGCGAGGGGTCTGCTAGCCTTAAAGTGAAAGATTCCAAAATCAATGGGCTGCGTGGATTTTTTCTGGTCATTTCTACGATGATGTTTTTTGGAGCTTTGCACTATCAAGGTGTTGCCGAGACATTGGCAATTTATTTTGTGCAGCCTCTCTTCATTACTGCGCTCGCCCCCTTCGTGCTCAAAGAAAAAGTTGGTCTAAACCGGTGGCTTGCCGTTGCGGTTGGATTTATTGGCGTGCTCATTATCATTCGGCCTGGCTATCTTGAACTTAACCCCGGTGTTTTTCTGGCAGCGGGTGCAGGTTTAGGATCGGCGATTACATTGCTGCTCACCCGCAAACTTGCAGGAAAAGGAAGTGCGATTGCCAACACCGTCTATACAAATTTATTCGGCTCAGTGTTTGCGACCGTGATACTCATTCCATTTTGGGTCACGCCAAATTTCAACACGCTGTTGTTTATGGTTTTGTTGGCCAGCATTGGCACCCTTGCCAACTTCCTTACAATTATGGCGATGGAGAATGCTGAAGCCTCATTGTTAGCGCCACTTGGCTACACAGAAATGATCAATGCTGTTTTGGCGGGTTGGTATTTCTTCGGCAACTTTCCCGATGGCTGGACGTTTGTCGGTGTTGCAATACTCATCACTTGCGCAATTTACATTTCAGTTCGAGAACGATCCAAACAACTGTCTTTTGAACCCATCTAAAGTGATGTTAAGTTCTTGAGGTCAAGTTCCCAATTATCGCCTACCGCTATAATGCAGCTAATGCCATCAGCTCTCGTCATGAGAATTGTGAATGTTCCAGCTTTTGAAACAAAAATCTCTACTTTGTTTTTTTGCTTGGACAATCCGTAGGCTGATATTTTTTCTTGATACCTGCCCGACAAAACTTGCATCAGGTCTTGATAACGTGCGCAGGTCGGGTTTGCAAAAGCGGGAGCGCTCATTGCTAGTGTCAAGGTCGCCGCACATAATATTTTGAAAGTAGTCATAGTTCCTCCAGTTCCGCAAACCGGAACCCGCCAGAGGAAACTCAAGGGTCAAGCGGGCCCCGGAGCGATGTTGCCGATACAATCAGTCATCAAATGCTCCGAATTAACTTAACAAAGTCTAGATTTCAAAGGATACGCCTGATGTGTGAACAAATCGCAAACGCCTAATTGAACATTTTTTCCATGCGGCGATCAGGGATAAACCACATGAGGGCGACGGCCACGAATAAGGCGCCAGATGCCCACGGATAATAGAACGCCAAGGCTATTCCGAGCAGGTAACATAACAGTGAGAGCTTGCCTTTTTTGTCACTGCCCATAGCTTTGCCAACTTCCTCATTACCTGCCGAGCTCACTACTGCGAGTGACATTAACGTGTAAGCAATTGCACACATGAGGAGGTTCACACCGTAAATCACCACTGGCCATGTGGCGAAATGGTTTTCTCCCATCCAGCCTGTTGTGAACGGCATGAGCGAAAGACAGAATAACAAAAACATGTTGGCCCAGAGAATTTTGCCATTCACTTTTTTTACAACGTGAAAGAAGTGATGGTGATTGTTCCAATAAATAGCGACATAGGTAAAACTCAATATGTAGCTCAAAAACACCGGTCCCAGTTCTGCCAGCGCTTCAAGTTCAGCACCATGGGGAACTTTCAGTTCCAGCACCATAATTGTGATGATGATGGCAAACACGCCATCTGAGAATGCTTCAAGTCTGCCTTTGCCCATGTGAACCTCAGAACTGTTTTGGAAGTTGCGCTTCTTTCAATATCGCGTTTGCTGTGCCGCGCGATTTTATGCCGCGATCCACTGTTAGGCGCTTGCCTGTTTCTGGGTGCCACCAAATTTCGTGATCGCCCCTCCCCGGTCGTTTAAATGCAAAGCCCGCGTCTTGAAGAATGCGGGTAAGATCGCGGTAAAAATTTGCCATCTAGGCGGCCATTGGGTTCTTCATGTTTTCGGTAGCACTGGCAATAAAATGAACTGGGATCTCATCCAAATCAAATGCCACGACACCTTCTTCAATCAAGTCTTCGATCATAGATATTACTTTGGGGCGCAATTTCTCAAGTGTGGCAGATTCTGCGACCAAGCCAGGCACATCACTGCTGGTGGCAAACCAAACCTCGGCTTCAGCATCCCAATCGGCTTTTACAACAATAATGCTCATTTTTGAAACGTATCACCAATCGCGACTGAGGTCAAAACCTTCAATGCGCAGTAACTGGTGCTTCAGAGTTCCCAAAACGCAACTTCAATAAATACCAAACAATTGCAACTCCGATGGCTTTTGAAACAACTTCAGTCACAAAAGCTGCGGGTGTCAAATAACCAGCGAGATGTTGAAAAGCCAAAGTATCGACTGGCACCGCGAACAGTGACGATAATATGATACGGCTTTGCAGCGGGCGTTTCGTAAATGAATAGACGGCCCAATCCGTCATTTCAGACAGGATGAAAGCAATCATGCTGGCTGCCGCAAGGCCGGAGCCGGCGAAAAAATAAACTGGAATACCGGCAAGTGCTGTCGCAAGTAAAACTTTGTGGCCGATTTCGCGCTGCGCATAATCACGCAGCACGAAAACAAACCCCACAATCACATTTGCAAGATAGAGCGTTCCCATCCAAGAATTGGTTGTC
>JANOXS010000143.1:0-16802 GCA_031418535.1 Hyphomicrobiales bacterium
CCGCTCGCGAGTTCTGCTCACGCGGCGAACTCTTCTGGGCGGCGTTGGCGGGCTAGATTATTCAGCACGGCATTGGCGAAATTTTGTTCCTCACCATCGAAGAACGCTCCCGCCACATTTACATATTCATTGATGGCCACGCGTGCTGGCACATTTTCTTTGAACATAATTTCATAGGCCCCAGCCCGCAGCACCGCGCGCAAGGTTGCGTTAAGGCGGTGGAGTGGCCAGTCCTTGTCGAGCAACTTATCAACCGTAAGGTCAATCAGGGCTTGCTCGCGCACGGCCCCTTCTACCACTTCGCGCAGGTGCTTGAAGTCTGCTGGCCCACATTGGCCATTATCAAAATCCTCACCCATCACACGGCTAGAGAATTGCGCTAATGTTTCACCCAAATCAGCGGTGGCAATGTCCATTTGATAGAGGGCTTGCACCGCGCCTAAGCGAGCAGCAGAACGGGCGATTGGTGGTTTGCGTGGGGTGGCCATATGAACTCTAAAACTCGTGAGGAGCAGGCAGATAGCCCGCCCTCGCCTTAAATACAACGTTTCACTTGCATAGCAGATAAGACTTGCTCCGTAAGCACCCTGCCCTTAAGTGTGTTTAGCCGGGATGTTCCGGTAATTCTCAGGGCGGGGTGTGATTCCCCACCGGCGGTATAGCCCGCGAGCGGCTCTTTTTGAAAGGGCGTAGCTGTTTCGCAAAAGTCGAATAACTTTTGAGCGATACGCTTGGCTCCTAAAGAGTGTCAGCAGATCAGGTGTAACTCCTGGGCCGACGGTATAGTCCGGATAAAAAGAGATTATGTTCATGCCACTCCGCATTCGCGGAGTGTCGTAACTATTCGTCCTGATTCATGTTTGAAGAAAGGACAATTAACATGAGTCAGACCCTCAATAAAAACCTCGTGGCAGGTGCTGTTTATATGATGATGGCGGGCCTTGCCTTTGCCGTGATTAACGTGATTACTCAAACCGTTACAGGCTCTGCCGATTATGGCGGGCTTGGATTTAAACCAACATCTGATGCATTCTGGCAATATTTCATTGCGCTCATTGTTTCAATTCCGTTTATTTGGAACACTGGATTAACTTCACTCAAAACGAGTTATCCGGTTCAGCACATAGTGCGTGTTGTTCTCTCGGCACTTGGAGTTCAGGCCTTTGTTTTTGGTTTGGCGCATGGTGTGCAAATTTGGCAGGTGATTGCTTTGGTGATGACTTCACCATTCTTCATTCTGCTGGGTGCCAAATTCTATTTGGGCGAGGACGTGGGAATGAACCGCTGGATAGCTTCGGCACTTGGGTTTGCAGGTGCCATGATTGTGCTGCAACCTTGGACAAGTGGTTTTAATGCGTGGTCACTTGCACCCATTGCGGCGGCGGTTTTTTGGGGCGCAGCTTCGCTCATCACCAAGCAACTCACTGGCGATGAAAAACCTGAAACAATCACCATGTGGTTATTGTTGCTGTTATCGCCAATCAATGCCGTGCTTTCAGTTGGTGCCGGTTTTGAATGGCCATCAGGCACTGTTCTTTTGTATTTGTTGGCCGCAGGCGTTATTCAGTTCGTGGCACAACTGTGCCTGACTAAAGCCTATTCAAAGACCGATGCGTCATCGCTGCAACCATTTGATGATTTGCGTTTGCCCTTCAACATTATCGCTGGTTTCTTAGCTTTCCATTATTTGCCCGAAGGCAATTTGTGGATTGGCATTGCATTGATCTTAGCAGGCTCGGCCTATCTGTTCTGGAGCGAAAGCCAGAATAAGAAAGTGGCCGTTGCATAATCGACAGAATGTGGTCCCTACATTAAAATATGTGGGGACCATGGCTCTGACTCGGTTGTGAAAACTAAGGGGATACTATGCGCATCTGGAAAATTGGCTTTGTATTGATCTTAACCAGTTTGCAAGGCGAGCTTGCTTTTGGCGAAGAAACTTCATCGCCTCCCACCATTGAACAGGCTGAGGCTGCGCTTGATTCATCTGAGCCCCAAGAAGATTGCGTAGACGAAGACGGCGAACTCACCGTTTGTCCAACTGACGACGAAGTAATGCCGGAAGAACCTCAAGTTGAAGATGAGTTTATTCCGGAAGAGCCTATCCCGGCTGAGCCGATGTTAAAAGGTGAAGTGCCTGAGGAACCATAAATAAATTTTATTCACTCAGCCTCGCCCTCTTCATTTGAAAGTTCGCCTAGTAGTTCTTGGAAATCGGCGGCCTCACGGAAGTTGCGATAGACCGAGGCAAAGCGCACATAGGCCACGTCGTCCAAATTCTTCAAACCTTCCATTACCAATTGGCCAATGGCTTCGGATTTAATTTCGGTTTCGCCTAAGCTTTCAAGCTGGCGCACAATGCCCGAAACCATGCGCTCAATACGCTCGGCATCCACTGGACGTTTACGTAACGCCACTTGAACTGACCGCGCCAATTTATCACGATCAAAAACCGTGCGGCGACCAGAGCGTTTGACCACGCTTAGTTCGCGCAATTGAATGCGTTCAAAGGTGGTGAAGCGGCCTGCACAATCTGGGCAGGCGCGCCTTCGCCTTATCGCAGTGCCGTCTTCAGTTGCCCGCGAGTCTTTCACTTGCGTATCGGCATTGGAACAGAACGGGCACCGCATTGAAGTTAAACCTTTACATTAAGAGTAGATCGGGAATCTTTTGGTCAACGCCAACACTTTGCTCTTTACTGCTTTTTCCACTTTAGAATTGCCTGCTTCACCGTTTTTGCCAAGACCATCCAATACCTCGTTGATAAGGCTGCCAATTTCACGGAATTCCGCTTCTTTAAATCCGCGCGTGGTGCCTGCTGGCGAACCCAAGCGGATGCCTGAAGTTATTGTGAATGGTGCCGGATCAAACGGAATTCCGTTTTTGTTGCACGTGATGTAAGCCCTGCCCAAGGCTGCTTCAGCCGCCTTGCCGGTCACACCTTTCTTGCGCAAATCAACCAACATCAAATGCGTGTCGGTTCCGCCGGACACAATATCACAACCACCTTCAACCATTGTCGATGCCAAGGCCTTTGCATTCAGAACAACTTGCTTGGCATATTTTTTGAACGCGGGCTTCAAGGCTTCACCAAAGGCCACGGCCTTTGCCGCGATCACATGTTCTAATGGACCGCCTTGAAGTCCGGGAAATACTGCTGAGTTAAATTTTTTACCCAAAGCTTCATCGCGCGTGAGAATGAGGCCGCCTCGAGGACCGCGCAACGTCTTGTGAGTCGTCGTCGTAACCACGTGGGCATGGTCTAAAGGATTTGCATGTTGGCCGCCGGCCACAAGGCCTGCAAAATGGGCCATATCGACCATCAGATAAGCACCGACTGAATCGGCAATTTCACGGAAGCGCTTAAAATCTAGTGTTCGCGGATAGGCTGAACCGCCAGCGATAATCAGCTTTGGACGTTCAGCTAATGCCTGAGCAGCCACAGCATCATAGTCAATCAGGTTATTATCTTCGCGCACTTTATACGAGACGACTTTAAACCATTTGCCCGATTGATTGACGGGCGAACCATGGGTGAGATGTCCCCCGCATGCTAAATCCAGTCCCATAAATGTATCGCCGGGCGATAACAGCGCGAAGAACACTGCTTGGTTGGCAGTGGCACCGGAATGTGGCTGCACATTGGCGTAAGTTGCGCCGAACAATTGCTTGGCACGTTCGATTGCTAGAGTCTCGGACACATCAACATATTGGCAGCCGCCGTAATAGCGCTTGCCCGGATATCCTTCCGCATATTTGTTGGTCATAATCGAGCCTTGTGCTTCGAGCACGGCACGTGACACGATATTTTCGGAGGCTATCAGCTCAATTTCATTTTGCTGACGCTTCAATTCGTTGGCAATTGCTTTGGCAATTTTGGGGTCAGTTTTATCCAACACGTCTTTGAAAAAGCCCGGATAAAGCGCTGCTACGGGGGCTGCTCTCTTCACAGCTTTTTTAGCTGGTTTCTTGATTGCTTTTTTTGCCATGGTGCCGGGAATCCCTAAGCTGATGTTGGAGCCTGCTCTCTACAGACTTCCCCTTACAGGGTCTAGACACAGATTGGCGCAGGGCAACTCAAACCTTAGGTTTTATCACGTCTTTGGCGGCGTTAACCACGGGCTTGCAACCAGCCGGCAATTTGCCATCACCAGTTGGTGTACATGATCCTGACTTTGTAACCTTCTTTTTTACAGCTGATTTGACGGGAGCATCTATTTTTGGCTCAGGAGGAATATCATCCACTGAAATGCTGGCATCTTGCAGAGCAGGCTTTTTGTTTCTAGGCGAGAGCGCCTTATCTTTTGCCAGTTTTTTGGATTTTGTATTTTTTTGTGGCTTTTCAGCTGCAAGCTGACGTTTCCTATATGCTTCCCAATCAAACAATCCTGAAAACTTCTTATCAGATCTTTTCTTGAGCGCTGTCGTAGGTTCAGCGTAGGGATCAACAACGGTTTTTGATGGTCTCGCATTCGTCGATAGCAATGGCTTACCAAATAGACTCTTTTGGCCCGTAGTTTTAAAAATTGCTTTGGATCTTCCGGTTTTAAAAAGCCCGAATCCTTCAGCTTCAGCAGCATCCACGGCTATTTGTCGTGGCAACGGCTTCAAGACGAAACGTTCGCCATCGGGGCTTAATTCGCCAACAGGCATTGGTTGGCCAACTGTGAAGCCTGAACTGTCAAGGTCGTAAACATCGCGACGGAATGCTACTGTGTTCTTAGAAGCTGGCCACGCCGTAAGATACACCACACGAAGTTGTGGAGGATCAACCAACGGCACATCTAATTGCTCGAGCGTTTCTTCCATCGTGGCGATTTTCGCCTCGCCAAAACCATCTTGACCATCCAAAACCCACTGCACAAGCAATGGCATTTTTTCGACACGGACGCAGCCTGAACTGTAAAATCGGTTGGCAGTTTTGAACAATCCAGGTTCTGATGTGTCATGCAGATAAATGCCAAAGGGGCTGTTAAATTCTATTTTTGCAGTTGCCATGGCGTTTTTTGGGCCGGGTTCTTGGCGAAATGCATAATCATCTGCCACAGCAGAAGACCAATCTACTGTTTTAGGATCGACTTCAGGTCCTCCAATACCTTGGAAAACTTTGATATCGAGGTCATTCAATATCTGGGTGCCCGATCGCAACTTTGGAATAATGTCGCGTTCCACTATTGAAACTGGCGCGTTCCAATATGGATTAAATTTCACTTGGGCCAAGGGCGTCATCACCACTGGTGTGGGCCGTTCTGGCTTACCAACAATGGCATTGTGGCGCGAAAATACACGGCCGTTACTGACGGTCTCAATTTGCTGCGCAGGCACGTTTACCACCAAATAACGTGAGCCTAAATCTTGATCGTAAATTTCTAACCGTGGAAGATTTGCCCTAATCGCAGCCAAGCGGTTTTCAGCCGGCACATTTAATTCTGCCAGAGTTGCAACATCCACTTTGCCAGACATAGCCAAGCCTTGATTGCGCTGGAAACGCTTTACGGAATCCTCTGTGGCAGATGTAAAAATATCTGCAAATTGGCCTTGGGCTCCCTCTGCGCGGAGATATCCTTCAACAAAAAGACGCTGGTTGAGGGCCATTACGCCCTTGCCTTTAGCGCCTTTTTTATAGCTGCCACGCGGCACGGACGGAAAGCCACCGCGATCAACAATTGCTTGATAACGTTGTTCGGCGGCCTGCATCAGGTCACCGGAATTAACGGTGAGCATTGGTATTTGTGCCTGGTCGGCCACAACTTCTGTCGACGTAACAGCTTGGCCGCTGTTAGGCTTGGTTGGCGAGCCAAATGCAGGTTCAATATGATACTTACCGATCGTTACGCCTGTTTCGGCTTGTGCGCTCAACGACAACGTTAGGCCGAGCAAAACTGAAGCTATTTGCACACTAAACTTTGGACGCATTTGAAAAATCATATTTTGCCTCAAAATAACCAACAGCCAGATAATACCAGCCCTATCACGACTCGTCAAAAGCCATGGCCCGCGCTGCTGAAACCAGCCAATTACGGCAAGAATCAAGTTTTCGCAGGCAAAAAAAGGTTTTGGAACACAAAAAATTACACTGAGGCTTTTGCGCAACAATATTCAGCCATAACGATTTTGCGCTTCAATGCCGAGACCCAAGCCGACCGCACCAAACTGATCGCCATTTACAATTTCAATTCGTGGAAAATTTTGGAGGATGACGTGACGGACAGATGGCACGAGACTGGTTCCGCCCGTAAAGAAAATAACGTCAATTTGATCGGCACTTACAGCCGCGTCTTGCAGACATTGCAAAACTGATTTTTGCACTTTGTTGAAAAGATTTTTAGCGCTTAATTCAAAACTTTCGCGGGCCACAGCCAGAACGATCCCTTTTTCAACCCAGCTCAAATCGGCGCCTGTTGTGTTTGCACTAGAAAGCGCCATTTTCGCCTGTTCAACTGTCATCAACAAGCTGTGGCAGCGGCGTTCATTTACAATGTGGATGAAGCGCTCAAGTAATTGCGGTTTCAAAGCATCAAAGCGGAGAGTTTTCAGAAAGGTCATAAATTTTGGTTCGTAAAGATTGTGAACACTCGACCAGGTAGACAAATCCCAAAAAGGCCCGATCGGCATTTCGAGATTTCCATTTTTTAAAAGACTGCGATAGCCGAAGCTTGGCATGAAATTCGACATGCTGAGGGCCGTGTCAAAATCAGTTCCCCCTACCCTCACACCAGTATTTGCCAAAACATCTTTTTTACGATCTGCTGTATGGCGAACACCGCCCAAACGCACGATTGAAAAATCCGAGGTGCCGCCGCCAATATCGGCGATCAAGGCCAGTTTTTCAGTGGTAAGTTGACGTTCGAACTCTAATGCGGCAGCGACTGGTTCAAATTGAAATGAGACGTTTTTAAAGCCAACAGACCTAGCAATGTTTCCGAGGTTTTTTTCGGCGAGCGCATTTGCGGCTTCATCATTATCAATAAATTGTACGGGCCTGCCCAAGACCACATCAGTGAGATCTGCTTGGGCGGCTCTTTCTGCACGGGATTTTAGTTCAGCAAGATATTTTCCGACAATTTCAGCGAAGGATATTTTTTGCCTAAATATAGGCGTACGCTCCGCCAATAGACTGCTTCCGAGAATTGATTTTAAAGAGCGCATCAAGCGGCCCGGTGCGCCGTCAACATAAGCATTCACGGCAGCTCGGCCGATGAGAAAACGATCATCAGATTCATGGCCAAAAAACACGGCGCTAGGCACCGTCGTCTTGCCGTCTTCCAATGCCAAGAGGTGCGGTGTGCCGCCACTGCAAAAAGCTAAAGTTGAATTAGAAGTGCCGAAGTCTAGTCCACAAGCAGATTGATCGGTTGAAAATTGCATGTGCGCCTTCGCGTTTTATGGTTTGTCAAAGTCCAAAGCTAGCGCGAACAAGAGCTTAGACAGCTGGCCGAGACTGAGTCCGCCAGACTTGTGTATTCCACTATGCTTGTAAGTTCGTCAATGTTTACATTAATCCTCATTTTAAAGGTGCGTATTCATTTTTATGATTTCCGTTGTTTGTTGACGTTCGCTACAAGCCATGTTTTCGTGTGGGGCAGGATTTGTAGTGATCGCAAAACGATTGGTAGTTTCTGGCGCCCGAACAGTAGAAACACTCACAAAGGCAGGGCGACATCTTCTTAAAGTTCTCGCCTGTCGTTGATCTACGATTTAATTATCGCGGTGAAGATGTCGTGCGAACCTTGAAAAGTGTGTGCAAGAAAACAGGTTATCCGAAAACTATCCGCGCTGACCAAGGTTCGGAGTTTATATCACATGATCTCGACCTCTGGGCCTATCACCGCAATGTGGTCTTGGATTTCTCACGATCAGGTGCAAAAAATCCGCATCTATAAATTGAACACCTAGACCGGCTAACAGTTTAAAAGATTGGGCAAACTAAACAAATGCCAGTTCAGCCATTCAGCCAATATTTTTGCACTTATCATTAACTTGAAACCGCCTAGGACTTATCGTGATTTGCTGGCTACGGCAGGAAATGACAATTACTCCGTTACTGGCACAAATTTTACCTATGGTTATCTGCTTTGAAGCCACCAAAATATTGAGCTGATTTTTCGAAAACCCAACATCACCAAGCATCGATTCACCAACTTTAAGGCATTCATCAGTTCCACCATCCATAGAAAATAATTTAAAATTTCCTATTTGAAGGTGGCCAGTCGTTTTATCTTTTAACAGAATCGGTGAAACTTTCTGCGCAGATTCAGGAACAGTCGCACTGCTTGCCACGCCTAATCTGGGATCGTCATTTTCAAGCTGTTGGTCGAGTGCATATGTCGCTGAATCTGGTGTTTCCGGTCCGCTCGTAACGCCGTCAACCGGATAATTATCATCTAGGCTAGGCGGGTCGTAGTTTTCAACCGTAATACGAGAAAGTGCGACGCGAGTCATGTTCAGCCCTGACTTGCGCGGCGCGACAGCCAAAGATGCCAGCATATCATTATCAACGCGGTGCAAACGAGAAACTGCAAGCAAATCAGATTTCTCGACAGCTATTGAATGGTTTGCAGATTTGAAAAAATCTAGGGAAGACCAAAATGCCCGGTGATTTGTTGAAAACGCAATAGCAAAAGCAAACAATAGATTCGAAAAGCCCACCAAAAGCGCGTAATGACCCAACTGCCGAAGACGCGATGCAGGCCGCCGATAAAGTTTTACTGGCCATAAATTGCTCAAAGACCAACTCTCTTAACGCTCTTTTCACTCTCACCAAGCAACGCAATGTTGTTCACGATATATTGGTTTTCAGGTTCAAGTTCATATGCTTTTAACAGGAATGTCCGTGCGCTCTTGAAGTCTCCCCTCAACAGTTGCGAATATCCAGCATTGTTCAAAATGGCCGCATTTTTTGATCCAAGCTGCAACACCATTTTATAAGCATTGTCCGCCAAATCAAATCGACGCAACTGATCATATGAAGCAGCCAACCCAAGCCAAGCCTCGGCATCTTTTGGAGTTGCTTCAACCGCTTTACGATAGTTGGCTTCAGCCAAGCCAAAATCCCCATTGCGAAAGCTAACCTTCCCTAAGCGCACATATTTATCCGAAGGATAATAATTTGGATCCTCCATCGTTAAACCTGATTCAGTTAGCAATCTGTTTTCAATTGAAGGCTGACAACCACCAAGCAAAGCTAAACTTGCGATAAAGAAGATACTCTTGAACTGTAGTGTTCTAAACAACGGTGCGTTCATGATTAGTCCTCAAATTTTCAATGCTTGGAAAAGTTTTATAGCAACTGGCATCAAAGTGATGCCCAGAATAACCGGAAATATAAAAAGTGCGAGCGGTAAAACCAATTTTACTGGTAACGAATGAGCCTTCTCTTCAGCTCTCGAAAGGCGTTTGTGGCGCATTTCATCGCTATAAACGCGAAGTGATTGAACCAGACTTGTGCCCAGCTCTTCTGATTGTTGGATAAGAGTTGCAAATGACTTTGCTTCTTCGATACCCAAACGTTCACCAAGATTTTCTAAGGCTTCCCGCGTTGAGCGGCCTGCGCGTAGTTCCAAAGACATAAAGCCAAGATTGCGCGACAGCGAGGGATAATCGCGTGCTAGATCTCGCCCCACCCTTTCAATCGCCATGTCAATGCCAATGCCAGCTTCAACGCATATGACGAGCAGATCAAGAAAATCTGGAAATCCCTGGCGGTGTTCTTCAAATAATTTATCGCGCCCGAGACTGACAATCGTACGTGGAAACATATATCCCAGCAAAGTCATAAACAAACTTGCGCCAACAGCAAAAAGGAACGGATGTTTCGGATAAATCCGACCATAAAAGCTGGCTGTCAGCAGACCAAACGCAATTGCAGTGATGACGCGCACCAACTGGAATTTAAGAACAGCATTTGGGCCGTAGTAGCCAGAGGTGTTTACAAAGCGTGTCAACTCACCTTTTTTTACTTCACTTGTTGGCATCAATCCGGCGAGCATTCCACTCTTGGATTGATTCCTCAAAAGTTCACTTGGCAATCCCACACTGGCACTTTGGTCACCTGCGGCGGCAACTGTTCTACGGCGCACATCTGACCAACTTGCCGTCATATTGGAAATGGCTATCGTCACAAGCACAACGCTCGCAAATACGGTAACATAGAAAATCATGTCACCGCGTTCTAAAATTATTCTAGTGAGTTGCTCCATACTCTTGCCCCTAGAATTTGAAATTGATCATTTTGTACATAATGAAGTCACCAATCAGCGACCACACACACAAACCGACGATTGCAAGTTTAAAAATCGGACTTTCCCAAGCATCCGTGTAGTATTTTGGATTCTGCAAATAGATAGCGAAAAAAATCGCTATTGGCAAAATTGTCAGCCCGTAAGCCGAAAAACGACCCTCAGCTGAAATTGACCGAACTTTACGCCGCAATTGAAATCGATCGCGCAAAACCTTTGAAAGATTATTCAGAACTTCGCTCAAATTGCCGCCTGTGCCCGACTGGATGGAAACGGCTGTGACGAGCAGAGAAAGATCTGCAACACCGACCCGCTCAGAAAGATTGACCAAGGCGCGCGGAAGTTCAAGGCCATAAGTCATTTCATCAATGGTGATGCCAAATTCTGAACCAATGGGATCAGGCATTTCGCGGCCCACCAGCCCCATGGCGGTTGGCACAGGATGGCCGCTGCGCAGGCTTCGCACAACGACATCCAACGCATCTGGCAATTGATTGATAAAAGCGGCTTGGCGACGATTTTTGATAAACCGAATAATCTGCAAGGGCATGAAGAAACCCAATATAACAGCCGCAGCAAAACAGACCATTCTTGGGAGTGGTGTCAAAAAATCAAACATGAAAAACAGCACAGCCATTACAAGGCCGACGATCACTACAAAGCGACTGAAGGTGAGCGATAAGCCAGATTGCACCAGCAACCGCGAAAGGCCGCCCATGATTTCTAGATTATTGTCAAAAATACCGCGTTGCGCTTTTAACTGCACGAGAGCTTGCTCACCGACAATGCCTTGATCAATGGCTTTAAGCCTGCGGTTCACACTGCGCTTGCGGCTGATCGGTGCCATGAAAATGAGGTAAAGTGCTTCGGCAACAAAAATCACCGCCACCGCGATACAAACGTAAAAGCCAATCTTGAAAAGTGCGGTTGTGTCCATTTTCAAAGCTGCTTATTGGGGTCAAAATAATTGGCAGGCACAGTCAAGCCTCGCTGAGCCAATTCAGCCAGAAATTTGGGCCGCACACCTGTTGCTTGATAATAGCCAACAATACTGCCGTCTTCCTGCGTTGAAACACGGTTAAAGCGGAAAATTTCCTGCATTTGAATCACATCACCTTCAATGCCGCTGATTTCACTTATGCTTACAACACGGCGTCTGCCATCACTGAGGCGTTGCAGTTGGATCACCAGTTTAATGGCGGCTGACACTTGGCTGCGAATGCTCTGAATGGTCATGGGATAGCCCGCCATGCCAATCATCTGCTCAAGACGAGACAGCGCATCGCGCGTGGTGTTGGCGTGAATGGTGGTCATAGAACCTTCATGACCCGTGTTCATGGCTTGCAACATATCGAACGCTTCTTCACCACGGCACTCACCCACGATGATGCGGTCGGGGCGCATTCGCAGGGCGTTTTTCAATAATTCCCGCTGGCGAATTTCGCCTTTGCCTTCAATGCTGGGGGGCCGTGTTTCCATGCGGCCCACATGCGGTTGCTGCAATTGTAACTCGGCAGCATCCTCAATGGTGATCAGGCGTTCATCGGCAGAAATATAAGTGGATAGTGCATTGAGCATGGTGGTCTTGCCGGAGCCGGTGCCGCCGGACACTAACATGGTCACACGGCCTGCGACCGAAATTGCCAACAAAGCCGCCATTTCTTTTGAAATGCTGTTGATCTCTACCAGCTTGTCCATAGAGTATGGACGCTTGGAAAATTTTCGAATGGAGACCAGCGGTCCGTCAACCGCCACAGGTTTAATGGCCACGTTAACGCGCGAACCATCCAACAAGCGCGCATCGCACATGGGTTGGCTTTCATCAACACGGCGGCCCACGGTGGATACGATTTTATTAATGATGCGCAGCAAATGCGCTTCATCCTTGAAGCGGGCTTGTGACAGTTCTAGTTGGCCCGCACGTTCGATATAGATTTGCTCGTGTGTGTTGATCAAAATATCGTTGATCGTGTCATCCTTAAGCAAAGGCTCAATCGGCCCAAGGCCAATCATTTCGTTTACAATGTCGTCAACGAACTGTTCCAACTCGAAAGCATTCAGAATAATTTTTTCGCCGCTCACATGCTGTGACACCAGCTCGTAAATTTGCGAGCGCATTTCCCGTTCCGGCATTTTATCGACGGCCGAAAGATTGATCTCGTCGATCAATCTGCGGTGAATACGCAGTTTTGCATCGAGCAAGCGTTGACGAACTGATGCGCCCTCAACATCCACCACGGCGCGGGCCGCAGGAACCGGCCCACCGGAAACCTTTGCAGGCTCAAGCTTTGGGGCCACCTTTGGGGCGGCTGGAGCACTGCGCAATGAAAAGCGACCAAGAGCCATGTTATTTTCCAATAATCTTTTCAAGATCGGTGATCACGCTGTTGCGTCTTTTAATTTCTGTCGTGGGCACGCCGCGATCAATCGCTTCGCGCACCAGCTTGTCATCTGCACTTACAAATCCGGCCAGAGATTCCCGCAGCAAATCCTTGGCCTCATTAGCAGATAGACGTGCGGCAAAAATTGACTTTGCATATTTGTTGACGATTACTTTGGGTTTCACTTCGCCATCATAAAAAGCAGTGAGGTCATTGACCATGCGACGCGCCGATTTGAGGCCGGGCACTGTGAAATCCGTCACGATATAAACATCGCTGGAGCCTAATAAAACACCTTCAGTCCAGCGTTCCATGTGGCGCGGCAAATCCACGACGAGGTTTTGATATTTCTGCGAAGCCAGATCGAGAGTGCGGGTGATAATATCTTCACTAAAGGCAAATTGCTCACTGAAATTGCGCTGTGCTGAAAGCACGGCAATGCCAGTGCGGTGGTTGGCCACCATGGTATCTAGCATGTGGCTATCGAGGCGGCTGGGGTCGGCCACCAATTCATCAATCTGCCAATTGGCGTGCAGATCAAGATAATCGGCGCAAGAGCCTGACACCAAATCAAGATCAACCAAACAGGTGGTGACCACAGGGGCAGCATTGCGGGCCTGAATGATGGCGGCATGAAGAGCGATGGTGGATGCCCCCACCCCGCCGCGAGCACCCATAAAGGCCATGCATTTCACTTCTTGCTTGCCCGTATCAGACAGGCTGGTGACACGGCCACAAGCCGCGATGAGCTCACCGGGGCTGAGCGGGGTTTTCACATAATCGGCCACGCGCAGCCGCATAAACCAGCGGATCAAAGCATCCTCAGCTGAGGGTGTGAGCACAATCACCGGCACATCTTGCGGGCGCTGCGCCATGAAGCGATCAAACTCTTTCATTGACGCTTCGCCTGTGGCATCCAAATCATAAACAAAAACACTAATGTCTTTGGGGGCCTTGGTGGGTGTTACACTGGCACTCTTGATCAATTGCAGTTTCACACCATCGCGCTTGGCGATAAATTCCTGCAACTTGGCACCCTGCTCCATGTTCTGGGCCACAAAGCCAATTTGCAGAATGCGCTTATCCTTCTTGGTGGAGCGATTAAAAATCTGCAACATTTCAGCTCCCCGTCGCGGCGGAAGTTAGGTCTTCACCGGTCACTGTTGTTGCGAAGCTGGGCATGTCGATGAAATCTGGAATTGCTGCACCCGCCGCGTTCATCAATCCGCCAATCAAGATGAATTGAAATTGCAGAACGTTCGCATCATTCGCATTTGTGCGCTGGTGGAGACTGACGGTTATGGTAGGCACAGGCCCGCCAGTATTCCCGCCGGTGCCGGGACGGCCGGCATAACCAAGACCCGTATATTGATAGCGCACGGTTACCTTACGAGCATCATCAATGCGCGGGAACAAATGACACATACCGATGCGTAGTTTCTGCTGTCCAGCAGTAAAAGATGATAAATCTGCACATGATAATTGGCCAGCAATACCAAACACTATTCTTTGCATGGCGGCCGCACTGTAATTTCCGACCGTACAAGTGCCTGCAGAACCATCCTTAGCAGTGGCTGCACAAGTGTAGTCAAAACTCGGCATTGCAGAAGGGGGCTGCGCCCCGCCTTCCGTACCTGTTAGCGTGGTCAGTCCAATGGCTACTGGACTCGAGACAGCAGCGACCCTCGCACCCCATTGTACAGCTTTGGTGGCGGCGTTCCATTGATAATAGGCATTGGCAAATTCCACCGAACCAAACACCAAAAGAAAAAACGTGAGCGCAGCCGCAGTGAACTCCACCATCGCAGCTCCGCTCTCGTCTCTCCAAAGATTTTTGCGCTTAGCGAATTCCATACAACCTCTCTTGATGTGAGATATGCATTGTCGGTGCAGACAAGCCGAAGTATCCCAGAAAACCGATGCCTTGATAAGGAATATCAGTCGATACGGTTACCATCGCAATATTGTCGGGGCCGCGATAACAGCGGGTGCTACCGCAGCTAGTCGGCCCATTGGCGACATTCAAACAACCTACCGTGAAAACAAAACCCGTCGTGGATGGATTCCAATAAGAAACGCGATAATTTGTGTTAGCAGTTGGAATCCCTGTGAGTGCAACATATTGTGTCTTGGTTTGGGTGTCTGCTGGGATTGTACAAGTTTTATAATCAAATTTCATGCCGGAAGCAAAGCGTGCTGCATCACGAACACCATTCTCAATCAAGTGACGGCTGTAAATGGCATTGCCAAATTCAAACACACCCAGACAGATGCCAAGCAACACTGGCAAGACAACGGCGAGTTCAATGAGCGCCGTGCCCCGTTGGTCGGCCTTCAATTTGCAAAGAAGAGAACTTAGCGCTTTCATCACCTGTATAACTGCACTAGTTCGGGATAAATTCCGTTATCAGTTCCGGGCACTTCGAGGCCAACAAGTTCAGTCCAGAGTGATGCTCCGGCAGTAGCCATAGGTTCAGTGACAAAGAATTTTCCGTAAGCCACGGGGACCAAGCCACTAGTCGCACCACTCCCTACTGGTTGGGCAACACAGTTCAGAATTGCAGTATAGAGAAGCCTGCGATCTGGAGAATTTGTTGGCGCTGCTGTTCCTGAATAACATGCGGGTTTTGCATAACTTGGGGGCGTACCTGTTAGGCCAGCCCTAATTTCGGCCAAGTAAACTTCATATCTGGATGGTAAATTTGAGGTTTGGAATGCAGAACCATCGACATCCGTTGGTCTGGCAATACCAGCATTGTTATAATTGAAATTCATATAAGCTGTGAATTCACCGTTCCAATCGCCCCCCCCCATGCGGCCATTGCCGAGTGTACAGGTGTTAGTCATTGAGCAAGCATCCCTCGGCATACCATAGGACCAAGTATGAATTGTGGTCGGACTTACAGGATCAATATTGCAGCTACTGGCTTTCCCATTACCCGGCTTGTAAGTTTTTCTGCCATTCTGGGCTGGCCAATAATTAGGATTATCATTTTTATATTGCCCTTTGTAGACATCGAACCGCACATTGAATGCATCGTTAGCGACTGTCGTATTTCCGGGTTTTGTACTGACTGTATTTTGAATTAGGCACGAACTCGGATAACCAGACGCAATGGCTTCTCCTAAAGCGTTGGCACCATTACCAAGTGGAACACTTAAAAATCCAAAATTTCCCGGGGACCACTGAGCGGTGCCGCCAGCATGTTTTTTAAGTTCAATTAGACGCCGCATGGTGGCCCTGCTGCTTACGTGAGCCACTAGCTCAGAAACTTTATAAACGTCCGTGTTGCCAGGTTGCTCAAGCGGGTTACACATAAACATCGGCGTATAAACGCAACTAGCCTGATCTCTGCCTGCTACGGCATTGGCGGAAGCACTTGCTGAGTTACTGCCACCACCGATAAACGTAACCGGAAAAATTGTGTTGAAGCTTTGTGGAGTCAAGGTGACCGACACATAGCGCGCAACTTTCGAACTTGCGATGATTTCAGCGGCCGTGCCACGCGGTAGGCAGTCTGTGATCGGTGTCGCATCACTTGGGGGCAGACCGTGTGCAGAACCGGTATTGGCTAGATAACAGCGATTTGCATCTGGCACGCTAGCACCATTAATCGTTGCCACCGTTGTTGCAAACAGGCTTTTGTTCGTAGTGATCAAATTATTGATTGCATAATTAGAGCGCGTTATCGCATCAGGGGTCCGATCCAATTCCCCCGCCCCTGCCAGTGCTAGTGCATCAGCACCATGTTGTAATGTGGATTGCAGGGTTGAGAGGCGGCCTACGTCTATCGCCAGCAAACTAAAACCGATGATCACAGGAAGGGCTACGGTTACATAAATCAGCGCAATGCCGGATTCGTCTTTGTTAAAACGTCTCCACAAACTCATCAATCGATGGCGCAGTGCGCGGTGCATAATGGGCCTCCGGTGCTCATTTGGCGGGCGGATTTATGTTAATCGTGGTGCCACCAGTTGCGGCTGGCGGGGCTGCGTATTTACTCAAATAAATTTCCATCAAATCGGCAGCGCGTTTGCTGCGCATATAGATGACGGTGTTGTTGATATAGACGGGCCATGGGGTGACCGTTTGAATGGCCATGTTGGCGCGGGTGGAATCACCAGCCGAAAGCGAAATGCCGTCACTGTGGCTCATCGCATCATAATCCTCGGCCAAAACCGG
>JANOXS010000144.1:0-5975 GCA_031418535.1 Hyphomicrobiales bacterium
CAAGAAAGTGCCGCACTTTGGCTTTGGTGGCTTCTTCGCGGAACTTTGTATATTCTTCGAGCGAGTAAAGATCGGCCTCAACATCGTTGCTGAAGGTCACTGAATAGAGTCCAAGATCGGAAATCTTTTTAATTTTTTCAGGACGTGCGGTGCGGAATGGATAAGATTCGGTTTCACGATAATTACTGCCACGTTGCGACCAGATGTCGGTGGCATCGTTCAAACGCACAGCGGGTGTGACTTTGGATTTTGTGAAAAAGCCCTTGGCCGAGAGTGCTTCGCAGGATGAAGCAGACATCAACATAATATCGACAAGACCAGATTTGGTCATCTCTGCCATGGCGGTCAAATATTCGGGTTTCGATTTGAGTTTGCCAGAACCATCGCGCCGAGGCCCCGGTGCAGCTCTGCCAAAACCCATATCGCCATCTTTTGCGTCGGCAATGATGAAGTCCTTCGGCGTGTATTTACCGGTGCGGATTTTGGCGAGTTTAGTGTCGAGCGTTTTCATTTTCTTTTCCTGTTGACGGCGGAATATGTAGCGACATTCTTAAGGAATGGCTAGATTGAACTGCGGGAGAATTTTTATGACACAGAAAAAAGCATTGATAGTTTGGGGTGGCTGGGATGGGCATACGCCGGATCGTTCGGCTGCCGTGGTTAAAGGCATGTTGGAGCGCCATGGATTTGATGTGCGTGTGGAAAATTCAACCAGTGCTTATGCTGATCCCGCTATACATAATTTGAATTTGATTGTGCCCATGGTCACCATGTCCACCATCGCCAAAGAAGAATGTGAAAATCTGTGCGCTGCCGTGCGCGGCGGTGTTGGCCTTGGTGGATTTCACGGCACCATGTGCGATTCATTTCGCAATGAAACTGAATATCAATTTATGACCGGCGGGCAATGGGTTTCCCACCCTGGCAACATTATTGATTACCGCGTAAACATTACCAAGCCTGATGATGCCTTGGTCGCAGGTATTGGCGATTTTGATTATCATTCGGAACAGTATTATATGCATGTGGACCCCGCCAATGAGGTTCTGGCCACCACCACTTTTACAGGTGAACATTGCGCATGGACCAAAGGTGTTGTGATGCCTGTGGTGTGGAAGAAAATCTATGGCACGGGCCGTGTTTTCTATTCAGCGCTGGGCCACACTGCCGACGAATTTGCGGTGCCGCAGATGGCGACCATAGTAGAGCGTGGACTTATTTGGGCTGCGCGGTGAGCTTTGAAATTTCAGTTTTGAAAACTGTGACAGCCTCGACACCTTTGTCAGTGACACCATAAATTCCGCGAGTTTGTTTTGTAAACCACCCATAATAATCGCTGCGGAGGATTGTTGCGGCACGGTCCACTCTCGTTTCATTTCGCAGAATTGATATTTTCGTCGGGCCGTTGGCGTTGAGATGCGACAGGCACAGCAGTGCGTCCTGTTTGTAGGCAGTCATCAACTTTGTTTTGGTCGAACCACCTGTATTTGGATCGCCAAGGCGGCTGCGAAATTCTTTCAGCAAAGCTGATTTGCGCTTTGAATGGTGGCGCGGTGTATAAGGCACAGGATCAGCTATCACCTGCACAGTGCCGGAATTGGCAACGATGATGAGGCCCAACCCCAAACGCTTGCATAATTTCACGGCATCAGCTGGCACGGCGCGCTTGGGCTTGGCGATGGCAATGTAGACCGTATCCGTCAGAGTGAGGCGGTCCATTGCTTGATAAAAAAGCTGCAATGTAAGGCCGGTTTTGAGTTCAATAATAATCGGCGGATCATCCCCCCGCATGGCCACCACATCGCAAGACTTAACCTCCGCCTTAACGGTGTAGCCTTGCGATTCAAGGAAGGCTTTGATGGGTGGGTAGAGGTCAGTTTCGGGCATTGGGCGATATTATCGCGATTCGGTTAACGAGGATTTGTTGCTTTAGAACTATCCTTCGGGCACAACAAATTCGCACCAAGGCGAAACTTTAAATGACTCTTTTAATAGAACTAAAGAAGGCCAAAACTGAGGAAGATGTTAAAGACGCCTATATCCGCGCTCTTGGGCTGAAAAACTATTCTAAAAACATGGTCGACATCCAAACCAAGGAAGTATGGTTTGAAGCAAAGGAGGCTGGCACTTCGCCTATCGCAATGTTTGCCCAATTGCTGGTTTATGTGAAAATCGCAAAAAATACAGGCGATCATCTGCCGCCATTTCTCGCCGTTATTGACCGCGAAAAAGCAGCGATTATGGAAACAGCTCACGCCATTGATTTGCTCGCCGACAAGACGATTGTTTGGCCAAAGTCTGGGTCTCGGGTTATTTCACGCGACAAGATCACGCAAGAATTCGTCAGTCGGGTTTCCGCCCATGTGGCCGCGCACTATGTGGTCTATAATTTGGACAGCCATGAGAAGAATTTTATTCTTGCACTGAAGTCAGCCATCAAGACTGGCAAGATCATCCGGACGCCCATCACGCCGGATAACTTGCGGCAGGTGTTTGACAAGTGGATTGAATATATCGGCAGCGAACTTGGCGGCGTTGGCGAGGCGGATTACGCCTTGCTGTTCTTTGCCGACATCATGCATGACGGCAAACGCGCCGCCATGGCAAACCTACCCGCGCGGCTGTTGTTTGATGGTGAAAAGCCGGTGTTCGTTTTGAACGGCCAGCAATATGATCTGGTGAGTGACAGAGGCTATCGCAATTTCTGGGCCATTTATCACCGCCCGCCAGATGAGGAATACCGCACTTATTTGTTGGAGCGGCGCGACAGTTTGCTGCCGCTGAATGAGCGCAGCTTCAAGGGTGCATTTTATACACCCCTGAAAGTGGTGGACAAAGCCTATGATCTTTTGGCCGAAACTTTGGGGAAGAACTGGCAGCAGAATTACATTGTCTGGGATATGTGCTGTGGTGTTGGCAACCTAGAAGTGAAACACTCCAACCACCGCAACATTTTTATGAGCACGTTGGACAAGGCCGATATTGATGTGATGCAGGCCAGCCACACTTGCGTGGCCGCCACCAAGTTTCAATATGATTATCTGAATGATGACATCGACGCCTTCGGCCAGATTGATTATGGCCTCACCAACAAAGTACCAGTGGAATTACGTCAAGCCATTGCCGATTCTAGGGCGAAGAAGAAGGGTGCCAAGAAAATTCTGGTGCTGATGAACCCACCTTATGCGGAAGCGACGAGTGGTGGAAATACTGTTGCGGGCGTGGAAACGCAAAGCAAGGAGGGCGTTGCAAATACTAAAATTGCAGCTGCTGCAATGCAGAATTTCGGAAAAGCGAGCAATGAATTATTCACGCAGTTTGTTGCTCGACTTCACTTGGAAATTCCAACTGCGACATTGGCGATGTTTAGTAAACTTAAGTACGTAACTGCACCCACGTTGGACAAATTTAGAAGTGAGTGGGCAGCAAAGTATCTTGCGGGATTTGTATTTCACAGCAAGTTATTTGATGGATTAAAGGGTAGCTTCCCAATTGGTTTTCTAGTCTGGGACACAAGTAAAAAACTCGCGATAGATGAAGTTCATACAAATGTACTTGATACTGACTATAGCGAAAACGGGTCTAAAACTTTCATAAGCCCAGACAACTACCGGCTTTTGACTGACTGGATCGATCGCCCCAAGTCAAACCAAACAGCCGTCGTGCCTTTGAAAAATGCTGTTGTCCCAGCGACCGTTAGTAAAGATTTGCGTGGAACAAAATGGTCTGACAACGCAATCGGCTATATGTTGAGTGGAGGAAATGATGTCCAACATTCAGGTCAGCAGACCGTGGTCTTTTCTTCGGGCTACAGCAGCGCGAGGGGTTTTTTTATAAATTCCGACAATTTGTGGCAAATCTCCATCGTTTTTACCGTTCGTCGCTTGGTCAAGCCAACTTGGCTCAACGACCGGGATCAATTCTTGCAGCCGAGCGAACTGCTGACGGATGAATTCAAAAATGACTGCCTCATCTGGATGCTGTTCAATGGCAGCAATCTTTCGGCGGGGGCCGATGGGTTGGAGTGGAACGGCAAGCAATGGTCGCTCACCAATCATTTTATTCCCTTCACCGAAACCGAAGTGGGGGCCAGCGGGCGGTTTGAATCGCGCTTTATGGTTGATTACCTCAATGGCAAGCCGCTTTCGCCAGAGGCGCAAGCAGTGTTGGATGCGGGTCGTGAGATTTTTCGCGCTTATCACAAAGCGCCCATGCCGCGCAAAATCCGTGAGGAATTGAAGCTGAACCGCGCGGATGTGGGCTGGTATCAAGTCCGCAAGGCGCTGGAGGCCAATGCCGAAAACGAAGTGACGGATTTCAGCGGTTTCAAAGATGCATATACGATATTGAGCGAGAAATTGCGCCCGATGGTGTATAGCCTTGGCTTCCTCAAAGAGTGAAGCCGCCGCCAGAACCAAAACTATGGTAACCAAAATCATCATGGCCCTGATATAGCTGGGGCCACTTCCGAAGTCAAGTATAAAATCCTATCAAAGGAAAATTATGCCCGAACCGCTTGTGAGTAAGCATCCATCAAAGTGCGGCTCATGTTGCCGGGCTTGAAGGTGTAGGGGCCGATTTCGGCTACAGGGGTTACTTCAGCGGCAGAGCCTACGATGAAGCACTCGTTATAGGTGCTCAATTCTTCGGGCATGATACGTGACTCAATAACTTCCATGCCTTGTGCTTTGGCAATGGCGATGACGGTCTGGCGGGTGAGGCCATTGAGGAAGCAATCTGCGATGGGTGTGTGGATAGCGCCATCTTTTATGAAGAAGATATTGGCCCCGGTGCACTCGGCCACGCGGCCTTGCCAATCCAGCATCATGGCATCAGCATAGCCTTTCTTTTCGGCTTTGTGTTTGCTGATGGTGCAGATCATATAGAGGCCCGCTGCTTTGGCATGAACGGGTGCGCACATTGGGTCTGGCCTGCGATATTCTGCAATGTCGAGCTTAATGCCTTTCATTTTAGTTTCGGGGTCAAACATGGAGGGCCACGCCCACGTCGCGATGGCGACATGGATTTTATTGTTCTGCGCTGACACAGCCATCATTTCCGAGCCGCGAAAAGCAACTGGGCGCACATATTGGTCGCCACCACCGCTGATGCGAACGATTTCATCTTTGGCAGCATTGATTTCATCGTCTGTGAACGGCAGATCAAAATCCATGATCTGTGCTGAATTGCGCAAGCGCTTGGTGTGTTCTTTGGATTTGAAAATTTTGCCACCATAGGCGCGTTCACCTTCAAACACAGACGAGCCATAATGCAGACCATGGGTTAACACGTGCACTTTCGCATCTTTCCATGGAATGACTTCGCCGTTGAACCAAATGTGGCCGTCGCGTTGGTCAAAAGGAATGATGGACATTGAAAACTCCCAAACTAATCTGCATTGAATTTGACAAACGCTAACACAGCTGGAATATATGTCAATATGACTGACATAAAATTAAATGATGATTTAGCTGAGACCGAAGCAGTAGCTTTAGTAGAGCTTTTGTTTTTTGCTTATCGTGATTTTGTGGCCGATCCTGATCACATATTAGAAGGCTTGGATTTTGGCCGCGCCCATCACCGTGTTTTGCATTTTGTGGGACGTGACCCCGGCATGACTGTGGCCAAGCTTTTGGAGATTTTACAAATAACCAAGCAGAGTTTGGCGCGGGTTTTGAAAGAGCTGATCGACAAGGGTTTCGTGTTTCAGAAAGAAGGGGCAGTGGACCGCCGTCAACGACTTTTGCATTTAACAGCAACTGGCGAGGCGTTGCGCCAGAAACTGATTGCCCCTCAGATTGCAAGGTTCCGACGGGCTGCTGGTGAGCAAAAATCTCAAAACTATCATCAGATGTTGCTGCAACTGATTGATCCAGAAAATCGCGCAACCGCATCGCAATGGATTGCGCGTTTGGAGAATAAAGTTTGACTGCCGAACCACATATTCTGATTGTTGATGATGACAAGCGCATTCG
>JANOXS010000145.1:0-13701 GCA_031418535.1 Hyphomicrobiales bacterium
CAGTGTACCATCCGGCATAGAAATCATAACTTGCAACCGCCCCGTTAGGATCATCGGATTCGACCAACACGCGGTAGTGGCCCCAATCCAACTTGCCTTCAATCCGCGCCGGAGCATCCACCTGCGTCTCAATTTTTCCATTGTCGATGCGGTCGGTGTATTCAGTTGACTCGTAAGTCCAGCGGCCATCTTTTTGATACCATTGAAAATCATCGCGAACGCGCAACAGCTGCCACGACAACGGCCCAGAGGCCATGGGGGTTTCTGCTGCGTCGATGGCAACCACATCGAACTGCGCAACTTGGCCTTCACCAAACTCGGTGCTTAATGGCTTGATGCCAATCATCGGGCCAGCATTTGATGCAGGCAACACAATCTGACGCTCAATCGCCCGGCCGCTGCCCTCAACAACTCTAATGTTGAGGCGGGCTTCTAAAGGTTGAGTGGTTTGCGGAATATCAGTCGGTTGAAAAGAAACCGAAAGCTTGCCGTCCGCATCGGTTGTGCCAAGCTCCGATAATTCCGTGCGGCCCGATGTTGGATTCTTTTCACCAAGGCCGAAGCTATAGCCTACAAATTTTGCCAGTGAGCGTGTCGGCGTCAGGGTAATGTCACCTTCCACGCGCAAACCTGAAGCAGGAGCACCATAAAGAAAACGAGCATCCACAGTAGCTTCAGTCGGCGCATCGCGAGCCACCTGGGTGGCAGCACTTTTCAAATCAAATTCGATGCGGTCCGGCACAAAATCGTCCACACGAAAACTGGTCGATGCAATCGCATCCAGTTTGGGATCAGTGTAAGCACCCACACTCCACATACCGCGCATGGCTGTTGTCTTGAGCGCTATATCAATTGACGTTCCGCCCATTCCTTGATCGGCAACGGCGTATCGTTGATATTCAACACCATCAGGCCGCGAGACGATTAAAGTAAGCGGAAGCCCTGTTATTGCTGCTGCCTTATCATCACGTGCCAGTGCTGTAAGATGCACAGTGTGACCGGGGCGATAAATACCGCGTTCAGTGTACATGAACACATCAATTGGGCCGGGCGCTTGTCGTCCACCAACCCCACGATCCGAAAAATCATAAGCGCTGCGGTTAATATCTATAAAGCCAAAATCACCTTTGGCACCGTCAGCCGTCACAAGGGCGGGCGCGTTGCCACCAGTTCCCCGCATCAATCCACCAGCAAAAGAAGCCAGGCCTTGATCATCAGTTTTTGCTTTACCAAGCACAGTATTATTGCGCGCAATTAAAGTGACCTCAGTATCTGCCAAAGCCGCTGCTGAATTGAGCGAGCGTACAAAAACCGATAACCCACTTTGATTGGACAAAGTTGTAAGACCCAAATCAGACACCAGCAACCATTGCGTCGCCTTCTGCTCCCAATCTTCCGAACGCGCACCAACCGGTGTTGCCACCATCACATAAACACCGGGTGCGCGGTCCTTCAGCGCCTCATCAAGCGGAAAACTGGTCGTCACTTCCGCGTTGCTTTTAACATCAGCTGCAAGTGTGCCGGACCAGATTTTTTGGCCCGATTCTGCAGCAATCGTGCGCGCATCTTCTTTGCTGATCTGAGCCAGAAACTGTGTGCCTTTCACAAATCCTGCAAGACCGCGTTCTGGCACAAAATAAATATCTACCGCAATTTCAGCAGCATTGACGGAAACCACCGGAACACCATGACGCCCTGCCCCCGGCAATACATAATTTAAACCCGTGAAGCGCACTGTGGGTGCACGATCACGAATAAAAACCGAAAGTGTTACTGGTTTTAAAGTCTTTTCACCAATCTCTGCAGGAAGCCCTTCACGCACTATAACCGCAGTTCGAACCCCGCGTTTTATGCCATCAACGCACAGTTCGCGGCCATTGGCTTGCAAAGCGACTGGAGCCGCCCCTTCAACTGTTACGAATGGCATGTAATCAACGCGCCCGCGCTTGAGGTCTTCCGAAAACTGCACGCAGACCCTCGGATCAGACGCATCGGCATTCACCAGATAATCCAACACCCGGAAACCATATTTCTGTTTGGCGTCTTCAAACAACGCTTTCAAAGCTGGCGTCGGAAACGCCAATGTCGCCGCTTGATAAGAGTCAATTGCAGCTCGCGTGTTCGAGTTTCGCACCAAAGCATTGCCCAACAATGACAAAGCCTCAGCGCGTTGTTGTGGTGAAACCGAATGGCTGTAAGCTACATATGCCGCATTCAAACTGTCTTGGTTCAAAGTATAAAGCAAGTTTGCATCGGTCGTTTGCACGGCATTCGTCACCAAAGCCAAAGCCCGCCATGCTTCATAACTATCATCACCTAAAGTGATCACAGCTTTCGATAAATCCATCGCCCCTAGAAAATCCAATGCCATAATTTTGGCCTGCACTTCAGCTTGCAGTGAAACTGGGTCTTTGTTTTCTGGAGGCGTTCCAGCTTTCAAAGCTGTTGATAAAGCCGTGGCGGCAGCGGCAACCGCGGGGTCCAAAAAGGAAAGGATGGGGGCCTCAGACTTTGACAGTGTGGCTTGTGAAATTTCGACGCTGCCAGCCACCGCCACAGGGGCCGGAACGATGACACCAGCTTCAGATTTTAAAAAACACCAATTTACTTTGGTGTTGAATGTGAAAGCTTTGCACGCCGTGTCGCCCTCACAAACTGCTACACAGTTTTTAAGGTCCGTATTTTTGATCGTGCGATAGTCACCACCCGAATAATCAGCACCAGCAAGCACTGTGGCTGCCTCTGCTCGAACTATTGTAAATGTCGCCACTAAAGCTGCAATTACAATGCCCCAAAACAGGCCCCGAGTGGTTTGCAGCATAATTTCAATCCTTTGAAAGCAGTCTAACAAACAACCTAACTCTAGACCGCCGCACGAGCAAGGCTTGACAGTGCGTGATTGTAGTTTCGATTGTGTTTTAACTAAGGATGTAAATTCGCAGTGATAACTATTTTTAGATTAGGAAATTGTGCTGAAGGATTTGCAGCCAAAACCCACCCTATAAAGTCAATCATCCGGCGTTCGATTTTATACTCATGATTTTGATAAATGTCGCTCATGCGGTGATTTAGAAATGGGTTTTGAAATCGTTCAAGTGTAGTCGCCACATAGAGTTTGGCTTCAGCTTCCATGTTGTGCGCCGCAAAACCCGGAATAATCTCTGTGTCATAGAGTTCGAGCAACCGGTTTTTTATGTCGGAAATTTGCAGCATCCCACGAACCGTTTCGGTGGCCGGAAAATTTTCAGTCTTCCAAATTTCCGCAAGAAAACTGTGTCCCAAATTCAAGATGTGCAGCTTGAGGCGCAAATAGAGTTGAAGGTCATCAGTGTAAACAATACACGGATGCTGCAGCGGTTCGAGAAAGCCCGCCATGCGCTTGATCGCCCATAAGCCATAAGGCTCGCCAATTGCACCAATCGGGTCGATGGCCTCCGACACAATACGATCAACTAATGTGTCACAGAAGGTGACTGATTGGTCCAACCAGTTTTTGAAAACATCGCCCAAATCCTTTGACAAATCTAAAACCAGCTGCCGCAACACCTGCCCATTATTGCTCACAAGTTCAGTGGGAAGAATGAGCAGTGGTCGCGCTCCATTCATGAACCGATGGAACAGCAGTGCCGTCAGTTTGGCGGGAAAACTTTTTGGAGCTGTGTCTGCTATACCCAAAGTGAGCTGATCTTCCGCACTGAGATCATATCCCGTTTCACCCACATTGGAGAAAACTATTTCGGTCTCATGCGCAAAGATTTCTTTTAAATGAAGCCAATCAACATTTGCATCAAGTGCACGACACACACTTGTAACTTGAACCGTTTCGTCGACTAATTTCCCAGACTTAAAACCTTTGAGCTTAACCGGAAAACCACCAGCTGTTGCAAAGGCTTTAAGTCTCTTGTCGCGCGACCCCCCCAATGTGGTTTTCACAATTGTGATGGGGCCAATATCCTGGCCTAGCGCCCGCGCTTCATGCACGAACAAATCCGCATGGGCTTGCAGAAATCTGCTCGTTCCAAACTGAAGAATGCGATGTGTCATATCCAGCACTGTCACCGAAGTGAGCGGCACATTCAACCATAAATATATGAAAGATATTTAGCTGGTCTTGCGGCGCTTGTTCTGACGATGTTGATCAATGACCACAGCGGCAACAATAATAATGCCTTTGACGATCTCTTGATAATAAGCACCCACCTTCAAGAACGTGAAACCAGACATCACTACACCCAGAATAATGGTGCCAATGAACGTGCCAGAAATGCGGCCAACACCACCCGCAAGCGATGTGCCGCCAATAACGGCTGCAGCAATAGCATCAAGCTCATAGCCCACACCCAAACCCGGTTGACCAGATTGCGCGCGAGCCGCCGTCATCACAGCAGCAAGTCCAGAGAGCAAGCCAGCTACCGCATAAACCTTCATCAAATGGTTGCCGATGTTAATGCCGGAAACGCGCGCAGCTTGCGGGTTTGCACCAATGGCATAGGTGAATTTTCCATAGCGCGTGTAAGTGAGTGCAATGTGGCAGATGAGTGCTACGATGATAAACACAATCACCGGGCGCGGCACCGGAAAACCAGCCACATCGAAACTCTGACCAAACCATGTAAAGCCTTCATGCAACAGGGCAACAGGTTGACCCAACGTATACCATTTTGCCAATCCCCGCACCGAAACCATCATGCCAAGCGTGGCGATGAACGGCGGGATCTTGGTTTTAGCGATGAGCAAACCGTTACACAGCCCAAGTAAAGCCCCAAGAGCCAGACCCACAACAATAGGAATAATCGGGTTGAGATCAACCCAACCCTGTTCTAAGAAAACAGCCCGCGTATTGGTTGAGGCCTGTGCCAAACTTGCGGCCACCATGGCAACGAATCCGACCATGGAGCCGGATGACAAATCCACACCACCCGTGATGATAACTTGCGTCACACCCACGGCGATGATGCCAGTCACGGCCACCTGAAGCACAATAATCGACAAGCGCTGTTTGTTGGCAACAAAACTTTCGCACATGCTATTGGGATCCCAATGGCACTTGACCCAACCCAACAATTCGAACACCATGATCATGCCAAACAGCACGAGCAGAATTGAAACTTCCGGCGGCATCCGCCGCACCTTGGTTATGCCTGTGAGAGACTTTCCGGTTTCAGGTGTTGTTGCGCTCATAATTTTTTCCCATCCCTTCTCAATTAATGAGAAGCCAATTCCATAATTTTAACTTGGTCTGCTTCACTGCGATCCAAGAAGCCTGTCACGCGGCCTTCGTGGATCACCATAATCCGGTCGCTCATGCCCAGCACTTCCGGCATTTCCGACGAAATCATAATGACAGCAACGCCATCACGCGCGAGTTCGGAAACCAGCCTGTGAATTTCTGCCTTGGCACCCACGTCAATGCCGCGTGTGGGTTCGTCCAAAATCAAGATGCGCGGCTTGGTGAGGAGCCAGCGGCTGATCAAAACTTTCTGTTGATTGCCACCCGAAAGATTGATGATCGGCTCTTGCATGTCAGGGGTACGCACCCGCAACGTTGCAGCCATATCATTTGAGTCTTTGGCCAGTTGGGCCTGCTGCACAAAACCATATTTCACATATTTATTTTGCAACACCGCCATCTGGGTGTTTTCTTGAATGTCGAGTAGAAGGAAGCAACCTGTTTCTTTGCGGTCTTCAGTCAAAAATGCCATACCATTTGCCATCGCAATCGCAGGCTCAGACATTTTTATCTCTTTGCCGTTGATCGCAATCGTGCCGCCACTGGCCGGCGTCACACCGAAAATTGTTTCAGCAATGTTAGAGCGGCCAGAACCAACAAGCCCGGCAATTCCCAAAATTTCTCCAGCCCGCACATCAAAGGACACATCTTTAAAAACACCATTGAGTGTGAGATTTTTCACCGACAAAACCACATCACCAATTGGCACTGTGAGCTTTGGGAACATTTGTGAAATATCGCGGCCCACCATCATACGGATAATGTCGTCGCGGGTGAGTTCGCTTGATTGTTTCGTGGCAATATATTTGCCATCGCGAAAAACCGAGACTTCATCTGCGATCTCAAACAGCTCATTCATTTTATGAGTAATATAAATAATCCCCTTACCTTCAGCCTTTAAAGCTCTGATAATACGGAATAAATGATCAACTTCACGTTCCGTAAGAGCAGATGTCGGCTCATCCATAATCAGAACGTCAGAGTTAAAAGAAACGGCTTTGGCTATTTCCACCATCTGCCGATTGGCAACACTCAAGTTGCGCACTTCCACAGTAGGATCAATATCAATGTTGAGGCGCTTGAACAGTTCTTCCGTGCGGCGCTGCATTTCGCTGTGGTTGATAAAGCCCAACTTGTTGGTGGGCTCGCGCCTGATCCAGATGTTCTCAGCAACACTCATCGGACCCATCAAGTTCAATTCTTGATGGATCATGGCAATCCCATTTTCCAAAGCATCCAAAGGATGCTTCAATTGAATATCAACACCACGCAGTTTGAACGAGCCTGAGTCCGGCGTATAAATGCCAGCGACTATTTTCATCAAGGTGGATTTGCCAGCGCCGTTTTCACCCATCAAGGCATGAACAGTTCCGCGCTTTAGTTTAAACTGCACATTGTCGAGCGCTACAACGCCCGGAAATTCTTTACGAACGTCCTCGACTTCAAGCAGATATTCCGCGCCGGGAACCGCACCGCTTTCACGAACAATTTTCATCGTTGTCGGACTAACCATCGCAAGGCCTCGCAATAAAAAATGCGCCACATAAGTGTGGCGCACTTCCGGTCGAATGTCGATTAGTTCTTGGCCATGAAGTCGCCCATGTTGGCAGGAGTGACCAACTGGAACGGGATCATGATCTTCGCATCGATTTTTTCGCCCTTAGCAAGGGAGATTGCGGCCTTCACAGCACCACCACCTTGACCAGCAGCATCTTGGAATACTGTAACATCCAAGTCTCCAGCTTTCATTGTTGCCAAAGCTTCTTGAGTTGCGTCAATGCCGCCAACAACGACAGTCTTCATGTCCCAACCAGCCGCTTTCATGGCGTTGATTGCACCGATTGCCATGTTGTCGTTATTGGCAATAACTGCAACTGGCTTGTGGCCAGCAGCAATCCAGTTGGTCATCAAATCTTGTGCCTTAACAGGATCCCAACCAGCTGTTTGCTCATCAATGATCTTCATGCCTTTGCAAGCGTCAGTGGCAATCACTTCGTGAATGTCCTTGGTGCGTTGAACAGCAGCTTGGTTAGCAAGATCACCTTGCATAACTAAAATTTCGCCTGTGCCGCCAACAAGTTTACAGACTTCCATTGTCTGCAAAGTGCCAGAATCTTTTTCATCGGAAGCAACAAATGCGCCCTTTGGACCCAAAGCATCAACATCGTCTGGACGACGGTTAACATACACGATTGGAATACCAGCATCATTGGCAGCTTTGGTCATCGGTGCAGTTGCAGACGTATCAACAGCGTTCACGATGATAGCATCAACTTTGGCAGCGATGAAGTTTTGAACTTGCGAAAGTTGCTTGGACACATCGTCATCAGCAATTTCAATTTGAACTGGTTGATTTGCAGCAGCAGCGGCAGTTTCCACACCCTTACGAAGTACTGTGAGGAATGTGTCAGAGTTAGCCATCGACACGCCGATGTTGCCAGCAAACGCAGTGCCGGACATCAAGGCAACGGCTGCGGCAGCGAGAATAAATTTTTTCATAATAATGCTCCTTCTATCGAGTGTCCGGCAGCACCCGTGACTGGGCCGGAATCCTCCAAGCGAGGAAAGGCGTTTTCTCCGCAACGTGCTCGGCCGGGTCATAAGAAGAATTGGATAGCAGCGAGCTGCATCCTCCCCTTCCGCCCGTGCTTCTTTTGGCCCGTTGCGGTTTTTTCCAAAATAGAAAATTCATTCTACAATGGAACAATATTAGAAATATCATTCCATTTTGATGCAGAGTCAATCAACAAGCAGGGCAAATGATCTGAATATATCAAAAACTATCAGAAACTGTCTTCAAATGTTTTCGCTGATATGAAGGTCAGCCGGGATCAAAATCGGAGGCAGATGCGGAAGATCTGCAACAGAGCAGGCCTTTGCCATCAGCTCAACAACCCGCGTTGAAATCGCTGCTGTTGGAGTGGTCAATAATAGATCAACTGTGCCGTCAATCAACGCCGCGCGGGTTGTTGCCGTAAGCTCATTGCATACAGCCACAATGCGCCGCCCCGCCCCTTCGTCGCGCAGTGCTCTAATCAAACCATCCTGCCCGCCGCCACACACATATATACCCACCAGATCAGGATTAGTCTCCACCATGTCGACAACTGCTTCATAGGCAATGCGCTCATCATCCAAATTTATGATGGGCTCCAACAGCGTAAACTCTGGTGCATGTTCGCGCATATAACTTCTAAAACTAATCTCCGCCAATTCTTGATTGCTGTAGCGGTGGCTGCCGACGAGTATGCCAATTTTACCAGGCCCGCTGGCCGTACGGCTGATGGTCCAAGCAGCAGTGCGCCCCACTTTCCGCCCATCTAAGCCAATATGGCCGGTTTTCGCCGTGGTTGAGATATCGCTGAGTAGAGTGAACACAGGTTTGCCCGAAGCGATAACGGTTTCAACCGCCTCAATCACAATCGGATGATCAACTGCAACAACCGCCAAAGCATCCACGCGCGGAGCTACATCACGAATACGAGCCGCTATGATAGAAGGTACCAGCTCATCCATAAACTCGATGATCGGCTTACCTTCAATAAAGCTCGCAGCCTTCGTTGCATCGGCCAAATTTTTGGCAAAGCTTTGATAGAAGGTATCCCGCTTTTGCAGCAAAAATCCAAATCGCCGTTGTGGAATTTCAGTCAATCGTCGTTTGAGCAACCCCGTCGCATGATAGCCAATGGCTTCGGCAGCTTGCACAACACGCACCGCCGTGTCTTCGCGAACCGGCAATCGTCGATTGAGCACGCGGTCGACTGTGGCCACGCTCACACCTGCTTGTTTGGCTAAATCGGTAATTGTTGGGCGTAAAACCATTAGAGAAGACTCTCACAGAAGCACAAGACCGCATGAAATTAAATGATACGATATGATAGGTACCATCATTATGCCATTGCGTAAATAGAATGTTGATTCTAACTTATCGATCAAATAGAGGAAAAATTCTATGAGTGAGGCCACTTACCCGCGCGATTACAGCCTTCTCGGCCGCGATGCCAAACGCGCCGAAGAGATTGGCTTGTCAAATGCCCAATGGTACGCAGCCCCCATCCCGCGGGCGCGCCTGAAGGAATTGATGAAGCGGTCGGATAGTCCTGCAATCCGCGACACACTCATTTGGTTCGCGAGCTTTTTCATCACCGCTGGTTTTGCGATTTTCTTCTATCCAAGCTTGTGGAGCATTCCATTCTTTTTGGCCTACGGCGTTTTGTATGGTTCCTCCACTGATTCACGCTGGCACGAATGCGGCCATGGCACGGCGTTTAAAACCCGCTGGATGAATGACGCAGTTTATCACATCGCCTGCTTTATGATTATGCGCCCGCCAACCATCTGGCGCTGGAGCCACACAAGGCACCACACTGATACGATCATCGTGGGCCGCGATCCTGAAATTGCCATTATGCGCCCCACTGTGATACTGCGCACAATCTTCTTGTTTTTCGCCGTCCCGCAAACCATCGCTGCTGTCAAAAATCTATTTATGCACGTCAGGGGTCGATTGACCGATGAAGAGATGACTTACGTTCCAGAAATGGAACGGTCGCGCGTGTACTTGGTTTCCCGAATTTGGGCGGCTATTCATCTGGTTACAATCGTTTTGGCAATTTATTTGCAATCTTGGCTGCCTGTGCTGCTGGTGGGGCCCTTGCCCACCATGTATGGCGCATGGCTCCATGTTGTAACCGGGCTTACCCAACATGGTGGTCTTGCTGAGGATGTTTTAGATCACCGCATTAACAGCCGCACTGTGATGATGAATCCAATTTTGCGCTTCATCTATTGGAATATGAATTATCACGTTGAGCATCACATGTTCCCCATGGTGCCTTATCACCAGCTGCCAAAACTTTATGAAGAGTTGAAGCCTTTCACGCCCCCCGCAAACACCAGCGTGATAAACGCTTACATCGAAATTATTCCAGCCTTGTTGCGCCAGGCAAAAGACCCATCATATGCTATACCGCGCAAACTGCCGGAAGGCGTTGCCCCCATGACCCACCCGATTGCTGCTGAATAAGGATACAAAATGACTCAGTGGATTGATGCTTGCGCAAAAGATGATGTGGCAGAAGAGGATGTGATCAGATTTGATCATGCAGGCCGTACTTTTGCGATATACCGTTCTCCGGACGATAAGTTCTATGCAACGGACGGATTATGCACCCATGAAAAAATACATTTGGCCGACGGCCTCGTTATGGACAACATTATTGAATGTCCAAAACACAATGGCAGATTTGATTACACAACTGGTGTCGCCAAAGGTGCACCTGTGTGTGTCAACCTTAAAACTTACCCCGTCAAACTCGAAGGCGCGCGTGTCTTCATCAATATCGCGTAAGAATCATGAGTGACGTTGGCATAGTCATTATCGGCGGCGGCATGGCTGCTGCACGCGCTTGCATTAACTTGCGAGCCAATGATTACGATGGCTTGATCACACTGGTGAGTGAAGAGAACCTGCTGCCCTATGATCGCCCACCTTTGTCAAAGGCTTCCATTGTTGATGAGGCAGCGCATGAGCCAGTTTTGCTGCTCGACGATAGTATCGTGGCTTCGCTTAAAGTGGATGTGCGCCTTGGAAAAACAGTAACGGCTATTAATCGCACTGACAAATCCATCTCGCTCGACGATGGTAGCAAAATTGCCTATACAAAATTGCTCATAGCGACTGGTGCAAAGCCGCGCAAACTAAATTGCGTTGGTGGCGAATTTGCCCTCACGTTACGTGACCATAAAGATACAGTATTATTGCGCCAAAAATTCCAGCCCGGCAAAAAAATCGTCGTCATCGGCGGCGGTTTCATTGGTCTTGAACTTGCGTCTTCAGCTTCAAAATTAGGTTGCGAGGTCAGCCTGATCGAAGCTCAGCCTCGCATCCTTATGCGCGGCGTTCCAGAACCCATTGCAAAGATCGTACATAGCGCGCACGTGGCCGCTGGTGTCACCATGATCATCGGCACTGACATTTCGCATCTCACTGAAAATGCTGTGCACCTCAACGAAGGCCGGGTGATTGCAGCTGACACCATCATCGCAGGCATTGGCGCATCGCCGGAAACACAACTTGCTGCAGGGGCTGGCCTGACAATCGAAAACGGCATTGCCTGTAATTCCCAGATGCAAACGTCGGATCCAGATATTTATGCTGCAGGCGATTGCGCATCCTTCCCGCATGAACAAATGGGCGGTAAGCGCATCCGTTTGGAAGCGTGGCGTTCAGCCCAAGAACAGGCAGCAACCGCTGCCACCAATATGTTGGGTGGAAACAAAAGCCACAGCAATGTGCCGTGGTTCTGGTCGGATCAATATGACCTCAGTTTGCAAATTGCAGGCTCAGCAGAACTCGGTCCTAACACCATCGCGCGTGTGCCTTCAGAAGGTGCACTCGTACTGTTTCACATGGCTGAAGATGGCGCGATCAAAGGTGTTTCTGGCATTGGCCTTGGAAACTCAATTGGCCGCGATGTAAAAATTGCTGAAATGCTGATCGCTAAAAATGCCAAGCCATCGCCCGAAATTTTGGCCGATGCAGCCCAGCCCCTCAAAGCCCTGCTTAAAGGATAATTCATGGCCAAGAAACGCGCAACCGTTGCTGATATCCGCGCCAACAAAGGTAAATATCAATATGCCATGATGCGGGTGGAAACGTGGGATGATTTGGCCGCCGCTGAAGCAGCTGGCATTGACATGTGCTCCGTGCCGCCCGAGCTAATAGCCCAGAAGAAATTCCGCGACATTGGCCCGTCCATATTCGCAGTGCCAGGTGTTGCGCTCTACGATAACTCCGGCACCACCGATGATTTTCTGCGCTGGGGCTACAAAATGTTGAGTTATGGCGCGGACGCAGTCTATTGTGCTGCTTCGCTGCAAACCGTGCGCCGCATGGCCGATGAAGGAATTCCGGTAATCGGCCACACCGGCCTCATCCCTTCAAAAGCCACCTGGACTGGCGGCTTTAAAGCTGTTGGCAAAACAGCCGAGAGCGCTAAACAGGTTTTTGATTTGATAAAACGGTATGAAGACGCTGGAGCCTTTGGTGCAGAAATTGAAGTGGTGCCATCTGAAGTCACCGCCGCAATTGCCAAACACACAAACCTGTTTCTAGTTTCAATGGGCGCAGGTGTGGGCGGTGATTGCCAATACTTATTTGCTGATGATGTGCTCGGTCAGAACACGGGTCACATTCCGCGCCATGCAAAAATCTATCGTAACTTCGCATTTGAATTTGAGCGCCTGCAACAAGAGCGCATCGCCGCCTTCAGCGAATTTGTGCAAGATGTAAAGTCAGGAGCCTATCCCGAGCAGAAACATTTGGTTGGTATTGCGCCAGATGAACTCGAAAAATTTGTAAAGTCCCTACCAAAAAACTAACGGAGAACTAAAACAATGATCAGATTTGGCGTCATCGGCGCAGGCCGCATTGGCAAGGTGCACTCAGCCACCATCGCCGCAAACCCAAAGGCTCAACTTGCCTATATTGCAGATGCAGTGCCTGCCGCTGCAGAAGCCTTGGCCAAACAATATGGTGCAAAGGTCGCAACAGTTGATGAGATTATGAAAGCCAAAGATGTGGATGCCGTTCTCATTGGCTCACCCACAGGATTTCATGCTGAACAAATTCAAGCTGCTTCGAACAATGGCAAAGCCATCATGTGCGAAAAGCCAGTATCACTGGATGTGGCCAACATTCATGAAACTTTAAAAGTTGTTGAAAAAAACAAATCAACATTGATGATTGGCTTCAACCGCCGCTTCGATCCCAACTTTGCTGAACTTGAACGCCGCATTCGCTCAGGTGCGGTGGGCGACGTTGAAATTGTCACAGTGATCTCTCGCGATCCAAACCCACCACCCCCATCATATGTCAAAGGTTCAGGTGGCCTGTTCCGCGATATGATGATCCATGATTTTGATATGGCCCGCTTCCTGATGGGCGAAGAATTCACTGTGGTGCAAGCTTTGGGTTCATCACTAGTTGATAAGGGCATTGGCGCAGCAGGCGATGTCGATACGGCTGCCGTTCAAATGCAAACTGCGTCCGGTCGCATTGCCGTGATCACCAATTCCCGCCGCGCCACTTATGGTTATGATCAGCGCATGGAAGTGCATGGTTCAAAAGGAATGCTCACGGCGGCAAACGTTCACACCACCACGGTGCAATTGCACAATGGTGATGGAACGCAAGGTGACCCCGTTCAAAACTTCTTCTTGGAGCGTTATTTCCAAGCCTACACCAATGAACTTAACACCTTCATCAACGCTGTTGAATCTGGTGATCGTAATCCAAAACCATCAGGCTATGACGGTCTGCAAGCAGGAATTCTGGCTGATGCTGCAACTCTGTCTTGGCAAACCGGCAAGCCTGTAAAAGTCGTGTAACAAAAACAAAAGGCTCCCAACTGGGGAGCCTTTTGCACAAACTGGTTGCCCGGTACGCAGTACCAAATCCGGGAAAGCCT